>WGBT01000372.1 GCA_015494185.1 Hyphomicrobiales bacterium
AGGATATCGTTCATGGACAGTACCTGACTGTTGGGGAGTTGACAAATTGCCCGTTCAGACGGTTCGCGAATATCGATCAGAAGGAGCGGCTCCCCTTCCGCCAACAGCTTGGCAAGCCCCAACACATCAATCGCGGGGGGCGGCCTCAAGTCACGCCGTGACGTGTCATCCTGCATGCCTCCCCCCTTTCACAACGCAATCTTTGTCTCTTCAAGAGCAGAACCATCCCCCCTAACGGAAAATCACCCGCATGATAAAACAAGCCTACCAGCGCACGAGCCGGCGGTAAAGATGCCAGGAGGCATGCCCCAGCACGGGCAACACAACGGCCAGGCCCATCAACAAGGGCAGCGATCCAATGATCAGGGCGGCAACGATGATCAGCCCCCAAAGCGCCATGATTTGCGGATTGACCAGCACCGCTTTCACCGAGACGAGTATTGCCGTCCAGGCGCCAACGTCACCACGGTCGACAAGCAATGGAAAAGAGACGACAGAAATCGTAAAGGCCAATGCAGCAAACAAGAACCCCACGGCACAGCCGATAACGATCAACTGTCCCCCTTCAGGGGTAGTCAAGATCTGTGTGAGAAAGGCTGTCACAGATTGTGGTGGTGTGGGCCCGAAAATCGCTTGATAGATTGCATAAGCCGTCCCAATCCACAGCAGGAAGAGCCCCAAAAGGATCGCGCCAAGGGTGGCCACGCCCAGCATCGAATGCGACCGCAGAATATTGGCCGCCCGCCAGGAAACTTCCTGCCCCAACTCACGGCGGCGGCTGATCTCATAAAGGCCAATGGCTGCCACAGGCCCTAAAATCGCAAATCCCGAAACCAGCGGAAACACCAACGGCAACAGGTCATAGCCCCATGACAGGCGCAGCAGAAGCAGCCCCGCCAGCGGATAGATGATCACCAGAAAAATCGCAAAACTGGGCAGTTTGAGAAAATCCTCGAAACCGCGAGCCAAGGCATATTTCAAATCATCAATCCCAATTCTTCTTACATCGGGAAGGTCAAGACCAAATTCCAACTCGGTCGATGTCGGGTGGCGCGCCATGATCAACTCCTATTACAAATGGTTGAAACAAGACCATCAGGCTGTGGCCCTCATGCCCCCTTCAGACGCCTGCGCCGCATGTTGAAAAACAATGAAAAGCAAAAGCTGGTTCAGCTCCCAGCGCCAAAGCCCGCACAAAAGGCCAGCCCTTAACAGAGAGTGTAATGCGACAAGAGGCCGCAGTCCAGTGCGCACTGATCACAATTTAAGGCGCAAGATTGACGCCAATGTGTAAAAGTCTGCGCTTGCCGTTACAGATCTTGACCGCACAGATGATGTCAGATCCGTCCTTATCTTCCATGGTGAGCGTTTTTGCATTTTCCACTCCTTTGTCAAGGGTTGAAAACCGCTTTGCGGCGCTTAAAAGCGCCCTTGACAAAGGAGTGGAAAATGCCAGTCTCTCACCATGGAAGATAAGGACAGGTCTCGGGCAGAAAGGGGCCGGTCATTTTTATCACCTTTACCACCCCCAGTCTGATGAGCGGCCTGTTTTTACAAACGCAACCGCCATGAACCGCGCCAACCCGCTACTCAGCCATTGTTAGAACAAAGAGCCTTGCCCTCCAGGATCAAAGCGGCCGCGCTGGGTTTTCACAGCACGGTTTGGAGTGGACTTTGCTGCGGATTTGCCGCCTTTGCCTTCAGCTTCGGCTTGCGCCTTGACCGTCCCATCGGCGAATTCCAACTGAAGGGACTGCCCCGGTGCAATCGCGTCGGCCCGGCGCAACATCTTCCCCTGTTGATCCCGCACCAAGGCGAAGCCGCGTTGCAACACGCTTTTATGGCTTAGCGTCTCGAGCAATTTCCCTTGGCTTTCAAGCTGCTGGCGGCGATGCGCGATTTGCGTCATCAAGGCCCGGGTGGCACGCGCGCTTTGCTCTTGCAAGACTTTTCGATGTTGTTGCAACCGTTGCCGCAGCGCGGTGGGCTGTAACCGAACCGCCACCTCCTGAAAACCGGCGCGCTTGCTGCGGGTCAGTGATTTCAGCGCCAAATCCAATCGCACCGAACTGGCCTCAAGGCCCGCTTTGGCCTGATCCAGCCGTTGCCGCAGCGTGGTTGGGCGAAGCCGCATCGCCTGATCCTGAAAACGCCCCCGCTGATGCTGGGTATAGGCTTTGAGCGCCAATGACAGCCGGGTGGCGGCAGCATCGAAGCGCTGGCGCGGCAAGGCCAACAGATCGCTTGAGCGCGGCAGGCCACGCGCCGCCGCCGTCAACCGGGCCCGGCGTTGTTCCAGACCGCGGCGCTGCGCAATATGCAAACGGCGTGACAGTTCCTCGATGCGCTGCAACAGTTCCGACATTTTCGGCACCGCCCATTCCGCCGCCTTGGTCGGCGTCGGCGCCCGGGCATCAGCGGCGAGATCGATCAAGGTCCAATCGGTCTCATGGCCAACGGCGGAAATCAGCGGAATCGTACTGGCTGCTGCGGCGCGCACCACGGCCTCGTCATTGAACCCCCAGAGGTCCTCCAGTGAGCCACCGCCACGGGCCACGATCAAAACATCGGGCCGCGGAATGGCCCCCCCTGGAGCAATGGCGTTGAAGCCTCTGATGGCAGCGGCCACTTCATCGCCGGAAGTCTCTCCCTGCACCCGAACCGGCCAGACGATCACATGGGCCGGAAACCGCTCGCGAAAGCCATGCATCATGTCCCGAATGACCGCCCCGGTCGGCGAAGTGACGATACCGATCACCCGCGGCAGAAAAGGCAGTTTCTGCTTGCGTTCCTCGTCAAACAGACCTTCGGCAGCCAGCTTGCGTTTGCGTTCTTCAAGCAACGCCATCAGCGCCCCGGCCCCGGCCGGCTCCAGACCATCGATAATGATCTGATAGGAGGACTTGCCGGCAAAAGTGGAGACTTTTCCGGTGGCAACAACCTCAAGCCCCTCTTCCGGCTTGAATTTGAGCCGCGCAAACACCCCCTTCCAGATCACCGCATCGATGCGCGCCCGCTTGTCTTTGAGGGAAAAATAACAATGGCCGGAAGAATGCGGACCGCGATAGCCGGAAATCTCGCCGCGTAATTTGACATAACCAAACCGGCCTTCCACGGTGCGTTTGATGGCGTTGGAAAGTTCGCTGACGGTAAATTCGGCAACATTGCTCTCACGGCCGCTTGGCTGATCCGGTAACGGATCGAACGGCAGCGATGCGACTGAAGGTCTGGCTGTCATCAAAATCCCTCCTGCGGCAATGTCGTGCAAACTCATGTCATGCAAATCTATGCCAAGTGCGATTTTCCTTGAAATCCGCCGCCCAAAAATGCTTCAAAAATGCTTTACAAACACCACACAGATCAAACCGTATTTGATCCTCGATCAGCCTGCTTAATCCTTTCGTGAGACAAGCATGGCATAAGAATAAGAACAAGAATTGAACTT
Organism: Hyphomicrobiales bacterium; assembly: GCA_015494185.1. Classification (GTDB taxonomy): domain Bacteria; phylum Pseudomonadota; class Alphaproteobacteria; order Rhizobiales; family S144-35; genus S144-35. The sequence continues at coordinate 3,446 of WGBT01000372.1, forward strand.
GGAAAGTGAAACTGGCAGATTATGAACGTTTTATTGATCGGCGGTGGTGGACGTGAACACGCGCTGGCCTGGAAGCTGAAGCAAAGTCCCCTTGGGCTGAACCTGTTCTTGGCCCCGGGCAATGCCGGCATGGCTGCACTTGGGCAAAATGTTGCACTTGAGACCACCGATCATCAGGCCGTTGTCCGGTTTTGCCAGGACAATGCGGTTGAGCTGGTCGTCATCGGCCCGGAAGCTCCTCTGGTCGCCGGGCTGGTCGATGATCTCGCAGCGCACGACATCGCCGCTTTCGGCCCGCGCAAGGCCGCCGCACGCCTGGAAGGCTCGAAGTCTTTCACCAAGCAGCTTTGCGCCCAATACGGCATTCCCACCGCCACTTACCGGCATTTCAACGCCCCTGAACCCGCCAAGGCCTATGTCCGCCAACAGGGGGCGCCGATCGTTGTCAAGGCCGATGGGCTGGCGGCTGGCAAAGGGGTGACCGTCGCAGAAAGTGTGGCCGCGGCCGAACAGGCGATCGAGGACTGCTTTGCCGGCGTCTATGGAAAGGCTGGCGCAACCGTGGTCATCGAAGAGCATCTCAGCGGCGAAGAGGCCAGCTTTTTCGCCCTGACCGATGGGCGTCATATTTTGCCGCTGGCAACAGCCCAGGACCACAAACGCGCCTTTGACCATGATCAGGGCCCCAATACCGGCGGCATGGGAGCCTATTCACCCGCACCGGTGATGAGTGAAGCGCTGACGGCCCAGGTGATGGCCGAGATCATCGAACCCACGGTTCGGGCCATGGCAGACCTGGGCACGCCTTATACCGGGGTGTTATATGCCGGGTTGATGATCACCGCTGACGGGCCGAAACTGATCGAATACAATGTCCGGTTCGGCGATCCGGAATGCCAGGTATTGATGATGCGCCTGCAAAGTGATCTCTATCCGCTCATGAAAGCCTGCAGCGAAGGCCGGCTCGATCAGATGGCGGCGCAATTTTCCCCAGAAGCGGCGATGACCGTTGTAATGGCCGCCAAGGGCTATCC
>WGBT01000373.1 GCA_015494185.1 Hyphomicrobiales bacterium
TGAGATTGTGCGGGCGGGCATTCAGGCCGTCGATTTGGGGCAGTGGGAGGCAGGGCGCGCGCTGGGGCTGCCTGGTCCGGTGATTTTGCGGCAGATCATCTTGCCCCAAGCGCTGCGGGTGATCATTCCGCCTTTGACCAGCCAATATCTCAACCTTACCAAAAATTCATCGCTGGCGGTTGCCATTGCCTATCCGGATCTGGTTTCGGTGTTTGCGGGAATTGTCCTCAATCAGACTGGTCAAGCGGTCGAAGTCTTGGCGCTGACCATGGCGGTTTATCTTTCGCTTTCATTGCTGACGGCAGCCTTTATGAACTGGTTCAACCATCGTATGGCGCTCCCCACGCGTTGAAACTTTGTTCTGGCCATTTCAATCGCGATTTGAGCTGGAGAGAAGGTGCGACCGATGGTCTCGCTTGAAGGGGGATGCCGGGCCTTGCAAAGAGCAAATCATGTTGTGTTATGGGGAGAGCGAGAAAGTATTTTTTGAAAAAACAAGGGTGTTTATAGGCTAAAAAGAGAAGGTGAGCCGATAATTCCCCTAAAACATCGAGCAAAATGGTAAATCGATCGGGGCAGACATGAAATTTTGCGGTATCGACAGGGGGCTTGGCGGCCATCACGAAATTCGCGTTTCGGTGCCAATATGGCCTCAACCATGGCAGGGGTGGCCAAAAAGAGGCTTGAAAGACGCTGCTTAGCGATGTAGTTAAGCAGCCATGGTGGCTTGGGGCCTTGCTCGGCTGTGTGTATTGTGCAAGGTGCTCAATAAGCAGATTGCAGTGTTGTTATAATAAACCATAATAAACGACAATTCACACGCAATAGGCACCGGCGGGTTACAAAGTATTCATGCAATGGATGCATAAACCCGCATGTACACATCTGAACAAAATACGATGGCGCTCACCCCAGAGGGGCTTTAAAACCTGCCTGCAGGGAAGAACGCCAAGATTTTGCATGTAGGAAGGAGTGCAGAATTGTTACTAACAACGAATCCGTTTACCGAGCTCTCGCAGTTCGTCCCGGCCTTCGTCCAGCAAGCTTATGTGATTGCGATGGCTATTTTGGTCGTGGTTGGCACCGTGGCAGAGGTCATCACGAAGGGGAGTGCCAAATATTTCTTCAAAAAATGGGAAGAAGATAAAAAGAAGGCGGCGCGCAAAATTAGTGGTGGCGAGATGGCCGCGATTGCCGTTAAGGTCGCCTTGAATGAGGTGGCAACAGCCGCTGAATTTGCAAATCCGCAGCGTCGGATGTCTCATTTCTTCACGATGTGGGGCTTTATTTTCTTTGTTATCAGTTCAGTGGTTATGGTGTTTGGCTATTCGGGGCCAAATGCTCAAACGCCGGCGATTTGGCCGTTGCTGTGGCATTTGTCAGCTCTGGCCTTGTGTTTTGGCGGCTATTGGTTCTGGTTCTTCATCCGGGTCGATGTCTCTTCCGAAGGGCATCCTTGGTACCGGGTTGAGCGGGCAGACCTGTTCATTCTTTCGCTTTTGGGGATGGCGACTTTTGCGCTGCTTTGGTCGTTCACACAATATATCGGCGCGGACACGTTGTCTGTGATCTTTTTGGGACTGTTCTTGATCGCGAGTACGGTTTTGTTTGGAACAGTGTTATGGTCGAAATTCGCCCATATGTTCTTCAAGCCGGCCGCGGCTTTTGAGAAGCGCTATCAAAAGGCGGCCACGGGGACCTATGATAATCTGCCTTATCTGACTCGCGATGATCCTGAGCAACGCAAAAGGCACTCGATGGAGCTGTTGCGTGATGCGCCGATGGATATGGGGCTTGGTATTAAACGCGAACCGCCGCAGCATTACTAGGCCAGAGAACCGATTGGCCGGTACTATTAGGGAGCCGGTCGATCAGGCTCTTTTCGAGCGGACGATTTGTCAATACAAGAATTTGAACGAGACACAACACTATTCTTCTAAGAGAGAAGGAGCTGAAACATGCCAACTTTCGTCTATATGACGAGATGCGACGGTTGCGGTCACTGTGTCGATATTTGTCCTTCGGACATCATGCATATCGACGAAACCTATCGCCGTGCGTTGAATATCGAACCGGATATGTGCTGGGAGTGTTATTCCTGTGTGAAAGCCTGCCCGCATCATGCCATCGATGCCCGTGGTTATGCCGACTTTGCCCCGCTGGGACATAGTGTGCGGGTGATCCGTGATGAGGAAAAAGGCACCATTGCCTGGCGGATTATCTTCCGTGATGGGACGGAAAAGAACTTCTTGTCGCCAATCACAACCAAGCCATGGGGGAAATATATCCCGCAATTGGCCGATGTGCCGGCGCCGACGCAAGAACAACGCGACAGCCAACTGCTCTATAATGAGCCGAAATATATCCGCTTTGATGATGGCGACCTGCACACCCTTGAGTCGAATGGTCTGAAGATGAAAGAAGGGGTGTACTACTAATGGCTTATGAAACGATTGTAGAAGACGATATTGACATCCTTGTTGTCGGTGCAGGTCTTGGCGGGACCGGTGCCGCTTGGGAAGCACGCTATTGGGGGCAGGACAAAAAGATTGTCATTGCCGAAAAAGCCAATATCGATCGCTCCGGGGCGGTGGCGCAGGGGCTTTATGCGATTAACTGCTACATGGGAACCCGTTGGGGTGAAAACAACCCTGAAGATCACGTTCGCTATGCCCGGATCGACCTGATGGGCTTGGTGCGTGAAGACCTGTTGTTCGACATGGCGCGCCATGTGGACTCCACGGTGCATCAGTTCGAAGAATGGGGCCTGCCGCTGATGCGGAACCCGAAAACCGGGACCTATCAGCGCGAAGGCCGCTGGCAGATCATGATCCACGGCGAGAGCTATAAGCCGATTGTGGCCGAGGCTGCGAAAAAATCCGCCGACAAAGTATACAACCGTGTCTGTATCACCCATCTGCTGCTCGACGATGCCAAGGAAAATCGCATTGCAGGTGCCGTGGGCTTCAATGTGCGGACCGGGAACTTTCATGTTTTCAAATCGAAAACCGTGATCTGTGGTGCAGGCGGGGCTTCCAATATCTTCAAGCCGCGTTCGGTTGGGGAGGGCGCGGGCCGTGTGTGGTACGCGCCTTGGTCTTCTGGCTCAGCCTATGCTCTGATGATCGAAGCTGGCGCCAAGATGACCCAGATGGAAAACCGTATTGTTCTGGCCCGTTTCAAGGACGGTTATGGTCCGGTGGGGGCTTACTTCCTGCATCTTAAGACTTACACCCAGAACTGCTACGGTGAAGAATACGAATCCAACTGGTTCCCCGAGTTGCAGAAAATGGTGGGTAAGGAATATCTCGATCCTGAATCCTCCCACAGAACGCACCGTCCGATTCCAACCTGCTTGCGGAACCACGCTTTGATCAGTGAGGTCAATGCTGGCCGTGGTCCGATCCATATGGTGACGATGCACGCCTTCCAGGATCCGCATCTCGAAGAAGTCGGGTGGGAGAACTTCCTGGGTATGACCGTGGGCCAGGCGGTGCTTTGGGCAGCGACCGATGTCGATCCCAAGAAAGAAAACCCAGAGCTTACCACCTCTGAACCCTATGTCATGGGCTCTCACGCCACCGGTTGCGGTGGTTGGGCCAGTGGTCCGGAAGATGTTTCTCCACCAGAATATTTCTGGGGGTACAACCGGATGATGACCGTTGAAGGTTTGTTTGGGGCTGGTGATGCGGTTGGCGGGACCCCGCATGCCTTCTCATCAGGTTCGTTTACGGAAGGCCGTCTGGCGGCCAAAGCGGCTTGTAAATATATCGATGACGGTAAGGCCGAGGGCATCCGGGTTTCGGATGAGCAGATTGAACGCCGCCGGAAAGAGATCTACAAGCCGATGGAACACTATAAGATCTATCGCAATGAGATCGTTGCCGGCACCGTGAGCCCGCATTATATTAATCCGCGTCAGGGGTTGGACCGTCTCCAGAAACTGATGGATGAGTATTGCGGTGGTGTGACGGTGAACTACATGACCAATGACAAGCTGCTCAAAATTGGTCTCAAGAAACTTCAGATCTTGGAAGAAGATCTTGAAAAACTTGCGGCCAAAGACACCCATGAGTTGCTTCGGGCTTGGGAGTTGAAGCATCGTCACCGGACCTCCGAATGTGTCATGCATCACACCCTGTTCCGTAAAGAAACACGTTGGCCGGGTTACTATTACCGTGGGGATGCCATGAAGCTTGACGATGAAAACTGGCATGTTCTTACCGTGTCTCGCCGTGATCCCAATACCGGTGAATACACCATGGAGAAGGCGCCGGTCTATCACATCGTTAGCAACGATGAGAGCTCTGAGGCTGCAAAGGAAGAAGCAGCAGCTTCAAGCTAATTTTATGACACCAAGCGAAAGGCATGATCAATGTCATTTCGCTTGGTGTTCGCAAGGCCAACATCGCGCGATGTTGGCCTTTTTTCATATTCGTTTCCGGTTCTTTTGGTTTAAAAAGAATGACACTTACGACTATCCGGGTCTTTTTAAGCTGGCCGGTAAAGAGTGAATAGGGTTTATGCAAGGATGGGGAAGAAGAAATAAAAACAAAGATGAATATAACCGAGAAATCTGATGATTTTATCCAGGCCGTGGCTGATCCGCTTTGGCAGGAAC
>WGBT01000374.1 GCA_015494185.1 Hyphomicrobiales bacterium
CTACCTACCCCTTCAACGACCTATGGTCGCTGTGGAAAAATGGGCGGTTCAGGGGGCGGCTGTGGAGTAGGGGGGAAATAGGTTGTTTGATCAAAGGTTTCCTTAAAGGCTATACATCTCGCAAAATCACTGTCAGATCCATCTCACCATTCTATTCTATGGTTCGGCACCGACATTTTCAGCTGGTTGTCAAGGAGACCGATATTTTGAAGTCTCCTCGTTGTGCCGAGCAGCCTCAGTAGGCATCAACACACTCCACGTTCACTTGATGGCGGTCGCAAAGCGGTTTCATCCTTGTTGACAACCCCGCTGAAAATGCAACAACGCTTACATGGCAGGGCATGGCAAGGCAAGTGCAGGACGAAAAATCTAGGGAAGGCATATGTCTATGTCAGTGTTGGATCATACTCAGGATTTCCATAAAAAGAGCGTTCCGAAACCGGTCCCTTTTGAAGGGGCCCCAACCTCTACCCGACCGCCAGTTTTTGCAAATTGGTAAGCTCCGCAATGCCTTTTTTTGCCAAGGCCAGAAGTTTGGTAAAATCCGCCTCGGAAAAAGGCGCCCCTTCGGCGGTCCCTTGAATCTCGACAATTCCCCCTTTGCCGGTCATCACGAAATTGGCATCGGCATCGGCATTGGAGTCTTCTTGATAATCGAGATCAAGCACCGGTTGCCCTTGATAAATCCCACAGGAAACCGCGGCCACCGAATCCAACATCACATTCTCGCCGATCATCTCCCGCGCCTTCATCACCTGCAAACAGTCATGAAGCGCTACCCAGGCTCCAGTGATCGAAGCGGTCCGGGTGCCGCCATCGGCCTGAATGACATCACAGTCGACGGTGATTTGCCGTTCCCCAAGCTGTTTCAGATCAACAACTGCGCGCAGCGAGCGCCCAATCAACCGGGTGATTTCCTGGGTTCGGCCGGAAATTTTCCCCGCCGTCGATTCCCGGCGCATCCGCTCCGCCGTCGAACGTGGCAGCATGGCATATTCGGCGGTCACCCAGCCCTGTCCCTGCCCGCGCAGCCAGGGCGGCACCCGGTCTTCCAGCGAGGCCATACACAACACATGAGTGTTGCCAGCCTTGATCAGGCAAGAACCTTCTGCATGGATTGAGACACCACGTTCCAATGTGACCGGCCGCAGCTCGTCCTGTTTCCGTTTCGATGGCCGCATTGATTATTCCCCAAACAAAAGCCCCGGACTTACGCCCGGCATTCGTTTCAAGCCCTGAAATGTCCCTGAAATGTCTATGAAGCTTTCAAAGTGAGCTGCACTATGCGCCAGAAACCGGCAAAAAGGCAAGAGCCGTGGCAAGAAGCACGTCAACCACGTGCTCCTTGCATGGCCGTTCAACCTCTTCCTACTCTGCTGCCAATTTGAGCCCCTTTTCAACGGGGAAATTCTGTTCGTAATGGCTGAACAGATCATTGACGACGCTGACCTTGAACCCTTTGCTGGCGAGATAGCTGCCGGCAAGAGCGGCACGCAGTCCCGTGCCACAATGCACCGCAATATCTTTCTTGCAGGTGAAATCCGAAAGCCTCTCCACCAAACGGGTGTAAGGGGCATTGATCGCGCCTGGCACATGGCCTTGCTCAAATTCCGATTCATAGCGCACATCGATGATTTCAGCCCCGTTTTTGCGCATCTCTTCCATTTTCATGAAATCGATCATTTCAATGCGCCCGCAACAGGGAAGCGGCCCCATATAGCGGTACAATGTGTCAAGGGTCACAAAGGCATCGATATTGTCATAACCAACGCGCACCAGCCGGCGCACCGCCTCGTTACAGCGGTCACGGGATCCCACCAGCAGGATTTTCGCTTCCGGATCCTCGATCACAGATCCCGCTGCGGTGCAGAAGATATTATCGAGCGGCATGAACAGTGAACCGGGCAGATGCCGGCTCATGAAGACCAGCCGATCGGAACGGGTATCGACAATGACCGGCTTTTCCTGTTCCAGATAAACCCGCAATTCCTGTACCGACAGTTCGGCAGGCGTAGGCAACTGGCCAAGGACAGGCACCCCATCACGGTTCAACTGTTTCATGCGGGCAAAATACATCGGCGGCTCGGGCTGATCGTCGAGAATATAGCTGATGAAGGAATCCCGGCCTTGACGGGCAAATCCCAGCGCCTTGTTGGTGCGCTGTTCATAACCAGCCGTCGTGACAGGCACCGCTCCCATGCCCTTGCCGCAAGACGAGCCCTCGCCATGGCCCGGCCAGACCAGGATATGTTCCGGCCACTCATCGACTTTTGGACTGGATTCATAAAGCGCGGCGGCAAGTTTTTCCTGAGTTCCTTTCTGATGGGCGGCGGTTTCCAGCAAGTCGGGACGGCCAAGATCGCCGGCAAACAGAAAATCACCGGAGATAATGCCAATCGGCGCCGTTTGTCCCGCATCGGTCACCAAAAAGCACAAATGTTCTGGCGTGTGCCCCGGGGTGAAGATGGCCTTGAAGGTGATCCCGCCAAGTTTGAAGGTATCGCCGTCTTTGAGGAACGTGACCTTGTAGTCGGAATTTTTCGCCCAGTGATAGGTCCAACCTTCGCTTTCCCCTTCGGCGGACAAATAAAGATGCGCCCCGGTTTTTTCGGCAAGTTCCCGAGAGCCCGCCAGAAAATCCGCATGAATATGGGTTTCGGCAACCGCAACAATATTAAAACCGCGCCGGTCTGCCAACTGAAGATAACGGTCGACATCGCGTTCAGCATCGATAACGATAGCCTCCTTGCTCCCCTGGCAGGCAATCATATAGGAATACTGGCCAAGACAAGGGTCAATAAGCTGGCGAAAAAACATGGACGGTTATCCTCCTCGTTTGGGGGCTTGAATTGGGCCCCAATGATTTGCCCTTGCATTGAGAGGGAATAAATCCGCTCTCAAGCAAGAGATGAATTGTTATCTTGCCTCCAAGATATGTGTTGGAAAGCGCGCATCAAGACCGCCGCGGTCAAATGCTTATGCGAATATTCCGATTTCAGCCCTGAAACAGGGTATCACTTGCCCCTTGAAAAATGAAGTCAAAGCACACTTCCTGTCTATCATGGGAGCACCCCATTGATGAGAGGCGCTTTGAAGCGAGCCGGTGGGAGCGCATCCTTAAAACTTGAAAACAAAGAATAAAACACGTCCCCAATAAAAACACACGCCGTGTGTGTGGTGCGGGCGGCGGGACTTGAACCCGCACGGCTTAATGCCTCAGGATTTTAAGTCCTGTGTGTCTACCAATTCCACCACGCCCGCAGATTGCTTTACTTCGTATTGTAATATTATCCCGTTGTAAAAAGTTGAACTTCCCCCCCCAAGACCGTGTCAGATCCGTCCTTACATTCCATGGTGAGACACTGGCATTTTCATGAAGTTTGTCAAGGGTGCAACCGCTTCGCGGCCGCCTCTGGCGGCCCTTGACAAACTTCATGAAAATGCAAAAACGCTCACCATGGAATGTAAGGACAGGTTTGGGCCAAAGCGCCAAACAGGTAATCACGAGCCTGTCAAAGCCGGTGCCAGCATGCAGCGCCCTCCCTTCATACGCCATAAAAGCTTTGCAATGCAATCATTGTCAAAGCGGTGCTGTCATCTCTTGCAACCAGTCGGTTTCCTTGGGGGCCAGATGAGGCGCCAAAGTGCTGGCAACCCGCTGATGATAATCGTTCAGCCATACCCGTTCCTCCTCGCTCAGCAGCGCAACATCGATCAATCGGCGGTCAATGGGCGCAAGCGTTAAGGTTTCAAAGCCAAGCATTTTCCGCTCGCCGCCTGAAATTGGCGCAGGTTTTGTCACCAGCAGCAGATTTTCGATGCGAATCCCATAAGCGCCAGGCTTGTAATAGCCGGGCTCATTGGACAAAATCATACCGGGCTTGAGGGGCACGGTGCCGCGTTTGGAAATATTTTGCGGCCCCTCATGCACAGAGAGATAGGCCCCGACCCCATGGCCGGTGCCGTGCTCGAAATCCAGCCCCGCCGCCCATAGAGGCGCACGGGCAAGCGGATCGAGATCACACCCCCGGGTGCCCTCCGGAAAGCGTGCGGTCGCAAGGGCAATATGGCCTTTGAGCACCAGCGTGAAATGGCGGCGCATTTCGTGGCTGACCGGGCCAATGGGAACCGTTCGCGTGACATCGGTGGTCCCATCGAGATATTGCCCCCCCGAATCGACCAGATAGAGCGAACCGCCCACCAGCGGCGCATTGCTGGATTCACTGACCCGGTAATGAACGATGGCGCCATTGGGACCCGCCCCTGAAATGGTGTCAAAGCTGATATCTTTGAGTTTTCCCGTCTCGATGCGGCACTGTTCCAGTTTTTGGGCGGCCGCGATTTCATCGACACCCGTCAGCGCCCCGTTTTCAACCCCCTCGGTCTGACAATCGAGCCAATGCAGAAACCGGGTGAGAGCAACCCCGTCGCGCAGATGGGCGTTCCGGGCGCCTCTGATCTCGGCGCTATTCTTGATGGCTTTGGGCAAGAGGCAAGGATCACTGGCCTGCACGATTGCCGCCCCGGCCTGCTTGAGCGTTTCGGCGAAATATTGCGGTGTCAGCATCGGATCAAGGCGCACCGGAGCGGCTTTTTCCGCCAGTGCCTTCACCCGGTCTGGCAATTTTTCCGGAGCCCGCAAAATCGCTACAGTTTTCAGCTTCTCGCGCAACGCTTTCGACAATTGCTGGCTTGCGATAAACAATTCCGGTTTCTTCTGGCTGTGCACGATTGCAAAGGCCCGGACAACCGGGGTGTGGGGAATATCATGGCCACGGATATTGAACAGCCAAGATACCGAATCGGCTGCCGCCAAAATCGCAGCCTGATGTCCTGCAGCCTTCAATTCCGCCTGACAATCGGCCAGCTTGTCGGCTGCAGAACGCCCCGCATATTTCAAGGGGTGAGCCTGAACCGGCCCCCGTGGCGGTGTCGGCTGGTCCTGCCAGATTTCATCGATTGGATTTTGCGCCAAGGGGGTCAGCGAAATTTCCTGAGACGCCAGTTTTTCCTTCTCGGCCTTGATTTGCGCCATTCGATGCAACCAGGGATCATAGCCGATCACAGCCCCACGGCGGGCATGGCGCTGCAGCCAGTCGGCAAGGCGGGTTTGCGGCAGCTGGCAGATTTCAAACAGCTTGCCATCGACCTGTGCCGCGGCCTGTAAAGTATAACGGCCATCGACAAAAATGGCCGCTTTGTCCGGTAAGATCACGGCCAGCCCGGCAGAGCCGGAAAAACCAGTAAGCCATTGCAGCCGTTCGGCATAAGCCGGCACATATTCGCCCAGATGCTCATCGGCGCGCGGCACCAGAAACCCATCTAGTTGCAGCTCTTTCAACCGCTGCCTGAGCATTTCAACCCGGTGAGCGGCAAGGCTCGGATCGCTGATATCTTGATAGGATTGAAACATCACTCCCTATCTATATATTCTTGTTGTCTCCCAATGGCCCCCAGCCCCTAACCTCTACAAAATCCCCCATTGCCACCCAATAAGCGGCCCAGGGCCGGGTTCAACTATGACAGCATTTTGGCCAAGCTATGCAGCTCATGCATTGCTGCGTTGCAGCACGGCTTCTACCTTCAGATTTTGCATTGTCTTATATTCCACTCAGCAACGAGAGAGAAACAAATAAACGAGCTGGTTGCAGCCACGATCAATGATTTGGTGATTGGGCGGCAAGCGGCTCAACCAGACGAAGCAAACTAAAGAGAAGACAGTAATATGACAATCACAGCTTACAAACGCAATAGCAACAAGCCCATTGCCAAAGAGATTTCGGCGCATGTTCCGGGCTTTGCCGACTATCTTATCGAGATGCGCATGTTGATGGGCGAAGACCGGGTCGCCGATTGCTTGAAAGACATGAGTGACACGGCACTCAACAGCCTCGGTTTCGACAATGCGGAACGCTCCCGGCTGCGGGGGAAAGCTTAAACGTCTGCTCCAGGCTGCAGCCCGATAAAAGCGATAATGAAAGCGGGCCCGATCAGATCATTAAGCGAGGATCAGCGAAAAAGAGAGGGAAAGCGCCATGGTCAAGACCGAACTGCAAATCACCAGCGATATGGTGCTGATGTATATGCGCGACGAGCTGGACGAAACCAGCGCGCTCATCATCGAGACGGCCATTGAGAACGACACGCTGCCCCAATCCGTAAAAGCCCAGGTTTGCGGCTCCTTCAAAGCGGTCAGTCAAGGCCAGGCAAACGGCTATCTTCTTGTCGACCGTTGCAAGATTTGAAGAGCACGATGTTTGCTGTTGCCAGTTTCGGAAGGGGTCTTACAGAGCGTACAAACTTACAAAAAACTAAAACTTACGAGAATGAAAAGACAAAAAGCAAAATTTGACCTGACAGCCAATGGCCGTTCTGTCCCAACCATTCCATGGTCTGACACTGGCATTTTCCTCAACTTTGTCAAGGGTTAAAACCGCTTCGCGGCGCTTGAAGCGCCCTTGACAAAGTTGAGGAAAATGCAAAACCGCTCACCATGGAATGTAAGGACAGGTTTGCCCCAAAACGGCGAAGAAAGCCGAAATGCCTGTCTGGTTGCGTGTTTTTTACAAAGGGAATTTGAAGATTGCCAAGCTGAGCCCTCCTTCCTCCCCTGCCGGACTTTATTCCGTCGGTCCGGTTCTCACCCAACTCAGCTTGCAGCTGGCGCGGTGTGGCTCCATCTCCCCACACCGCGCCCTTTTTTTGCATTCTCGAAAACACAAAAATTCGAGAATGTTGCGTTCTTGAAGGCGGCAGGACGGCTTTCGTTTCACCATCTTGGCCCAGGCCGCGCCCCCGCCGCGCTCCTCTATTTTTTATTTTAGACGCTGGCCTGTGCGGTTAGACCCCGCCCTTGGCAAACCATTCTTCCGCCTGATCCCAATTGACCACATTCCACCAGGCTTTGACATAGTCGGGACGGCGGTTCTGATATTTCAGATAATAGGCATGCTCCCAAACATCGAGCCCCAGCACCCGCTTCATGCCAAGCGACAGCGGCGAGTTTTGGTTTGGCGTTGAAATCACTTCCAGTTCCCCGTTGCCATTGATCACAAGCCAGGACCAGCCAGAGCCAAACCGGGAGAGCGCAGCGGCGCTGAATTTCGCCTGAAAATTCTCGAAATTGCCAAAGGCTTTGTCAATCTCGCTGGCCAGCGACCCTTTCGGCGCACCGCCGCCATTGGGGCTCATGATCAACCAGAAGAATTCATGATTGCAGACCCCGCCAACATTGTTCTGCACCGCCGCCCGGATGTCTTCGGGGATTTTGTCCAGATTGGTGAGAATTTCATGGGTGGTTTTGCCTTCCCACTCAGTACCGGCCAGCGCCTTGTTGGCATTGTCGCAATAAGCCTGGTGATGTTTGGTGTGATGGATTTCCATCGTCTGCGCATCGATATGGGGTTCAAGCGCACTATAGTCATATTCGATCTTGGGAATGGTGAACATTTACGTGTCCTCCCTTTAAATTGTCATTTGGGTCAAATTCCGATAATTGCTCAAATTTTCTCAAAACGGCCGGGCATGATCATCCCCAACCGAATGAGAGGGCGGCCAAGCGCCACTTCAAACATGCCTTCGGTAGCAGCAATTGCGCCGCCATGCCAGAGACGAATGCAAAAATTTATCGTTTCCCCCAATCCTGAGCCCGATAATATCGAAAGTCCTTGGCAGACACCTCCACAGGGAAGATTTGGCGCACTGCCTTGTATCCTGCACGGATCCGGGCTAACCAAGCTCTGATAGTCACAAAGGCGATGCAGCTTGGCGCGTTTCCAGAGTTTCCAGAAATAGAAAGGGTTGATTGGCTATGGCGCGAAATAAGATTGCCCTTATTGGGGCTGGTATGATTGGCGGGACCCTGGCCCATCTGGCGGGCCTGAAAGAGCTTGGCGATGTGGTGCTGTTCGACATCGTCGAGGGGCTTTCGGATGGCAAGGCGCTGGATATCGGTGAAAGCTCGCCGGTTGATGGGTTCGACATCCATATTCGCGGCACCAATGAATTTATCGATATCAAAGGCTCTGATGTGGTCATCGTGACCGCCGGCATTCCCCGCAAGCCGGGCATGAGCCGTGACGATCTGCTTGCGGTCAATCTCAAGGTCATGGAACAAGTGGGCGCCGGCATCAAGAAATATGCCCCTGATGCTTTTGTGATCTGCATCACCAATCCGCTCGATGCCATGGTTTGGGCCTTGCAAAAGGCTTCCGGCCTGCCGCGCTCCAAAATCGTCGGCATGGCAGGGGTGTTGGATTCGGCACGGTTCCGCTATTTCCTGGCCGAAGAATTCGATGTTTCGGTGGAAGACGTGACCGCCTTCGTGCTCGGTGGTCATGGCGACAGCATGGTGCCGCTGGTGCGTTATACCACAGTCGCGGGTATTCCGTTGCCGGATCTGATGAAAATGAAATGGATCACTGAAGAACGTCTCGATGAGATCGTTCAACGGGTGCGCGATGCCGGTGCTGAGATCGTCGGGCTGCTCAAAACCGGCTCCGCCTATTACGCGCCTGCCGCCAGTGCGATCACCATGGCCGAAGCCTATTTGAAGGATAAAAAACGGGTGCTGCCCTGTGCCGCCTGTCTAAACGGCGAATATGGCGTTAAAGGGCTTTATGTCGGCGTGCCGGTGATCATTGGCGCCAAAGGGGTTGAACGGGTGATCGAGATCGATCTTACCGGGCAGGAGCGCGACGCGTTCATGACCAGCGTGACCCATGTGCAAAAACTCATCGAAACCTGCTTGGAAATCGCCCCAAATCTCGGTCAGGCCGCAGCCTGATAGTCGGCAGTTCGAGGCCCGCCCGATCAAGGGGGCGTGTGCAGCGATGATGACAGGAAAAACGGGATTGTGGCAAATGACAAAAGCGGAAGTGGTGAGCATTGCGATGACGCTGTTGTTCTCGTTGCTCGGAATAGGGCTGGCAGTCTATGCAGGGGTGCGGGGCTGGTCGCTGCTCAGCTTGCCGGCAATCGCGGTTCCACTCTCTCTCAATCGCGCCAATGGGCGTCTTATTGCCGGCAAACAAAGCGGCCTTAAGGGCTTTATTGCGGCCTTTTTGGTGGCGCTGCCCATCAATACCGTTTTCGTCGCTCTGTTTTACGGCCTGGGCTATCTTGCAAGCAAAATTTTTGCCTAACCCGAAGGACCAAGCGGCAGCGGCGGCGAAGAGCGGAACAAGAACGGCCCAAGAGTGTACCAAGAGTGTACCAAGAACGGTCAAGGAAAAGCGGCAAGGATCAAAAACATGAACATCCACGAATATCAGGCCAAGGCGGTGTTGCGGCAATTCGGGCTGCCGGTGGCGGACGGTAAGTTGGCGCGCTCAGTCGAAGAAGCCGTTGCGGCGGCCCAAGAGCTTGGCGGCACGGCCTGGGTCATCAAGGCGCAAATTCATGCCGGGGGACGTGGTAAAGGCGGGGGCATCAAGCTCGCCAACTCCCTTGATGAGGTTCGGGCCGTTGCCGAAAACCTATTGGGGATGCAGCTCGTCACCCCGCAAACCGGCCCTGAAGGCAAGACGGTGCGCAAGATTTATATCGAACCGGCGGCAACAATCGCCCGCGAGCTTTACTTGTCGGTGTTGATCGACCGTGCTGCCTCACGTATCGCCTTTGTGGCAAGTACTGAAGGGGGTGTTAATATCGAAGAAGTCGCCGCCGCCACACCGGAAAAAATTCTCACTCTCAAGATTGACCCTGCCGCTGGTTTTTCCAGCTATCAAGCCCGGCGTATCGGCTATGCTTTGGGCCTTGAAGGCGGCCAGATGAAACAATGTACCAAGCTTGTCGCCGGGCTTTACCGGGCGATGCTTGCCAAAGATGCAAGCCTGATCGAGATCAACCCGCTGGTGGTGACCGGCAAGGGGGAACTTTTATGTCTCGACGCCAAGATCAATTTCGATGACAATGGTTTGTTTCGCCAGCCCGAGATTGCCGCGCTACGTGATCTCGACGAAGAAGACCCCACTGAAATCGAAGCCTCTCGCTATGGGCTGTCCTATATCAAACTCGATGGCGACATTGGCTGCATGGTCAATGGCGCGGGCCTGGCGATGGCCACCATGGATATCATCAAGCTTTATGGTTCCGAGCCGGCTAATTTTCTCGATGTGGGCGGGGGCGCCAACAAGGAACAGGTGCAAAATGCCTTTCGCATCATTCTGTCAGACCCCAATGTCAAGGGGATTTTGGTGAATATTTTTGGCGGCATCATGCGTTGTGATATCATTGCGGAAGGGATCGTTGCAGCGGCCAAAGAAATGGCTATTGAGGTTCCCCTTGTGGTCCGCCTAGAGGGCACCAATGTCCATCTTGGCCAACAGATTCTCGCCGAAAGCGGGCTGAAAATCATTGCTGCTGACGATCTGGGTGACGCTGCGCAAAAAATCGTCGAAGCGGTCAAACAGGCCGCCTGACACAGAGGCTGTAACAAGCTTTGCGGCATGATAAGCAGCGGTATGATAAGCAGCGGCATGATAAGCAGCGGTATGATAGACGAGCGCGATTGCGAAGGCAGGAAAAACACCTGTCGTGCCTGATCGTAAAAGTTTATCCTCAACTCGGCAGACACAGTGTCAGCTCCGTCCTTACCTTCCATGATGAACGGTTTTGCATTTTCATGAAGTTTGTCAAGGGTGCAACCGCTTTGCGGCCGCAAACAAGCGAACGTGGAGTGGCGGGAGCCCCGCGGGCGAGAGGCACGACGGGGGCTTAAACAAGCGAACGTGGAGTGGCGCAGGCACGACGGGGGCTTAAAAATGCTGGCCCTTGACAAACTTCATGAAAATGCCAGTGTCTCATCATGGAAAGTAAGGATAGGTGCAGGCTAAAAAAAAATGTGAGGGCCTGGGATATTTGTCAGGCAAATGCAGATGCTACAGTTTAATTTTAAAAAGCGCCTTTGACCGGCCTTTGTCTGCTCCGCCAAAGTGATGAGAACCCCACACTATGCAAATGCAAAAACTTCCCTTCTTGTTGGACCTGCGTTATCGGCTGGAATATCTTTTGCTGCGCGGCCTGATTGGGTTTGTGCGGCTGCTCCCGTTGGAGCGGGCGGTACGGCTGTCGGGGCGTCTATTGCGTAAGATTGCCCCTTATGGACGCCGCCATCGCCGGGCCCTGGCCAATCTCAAGATTGCTTTTCCAGAAAAAACCGATGCCGAGCGTGAGGAAATCGCCCTGAAAATGTGGGAAAATTTGGGCCGCGTCGTTGCCGAAACCATGCAGATCGACCGGATTTTGCAAGAACCGGATCGTATCGAGGTGGTCAATGCCCATTTGCTGGAACGCTATCATGGTAAGATGGGATCGATGATCAATGTCTCGATGCATATGGGAAACTGGGAGCTCACCGTTGTCCCCTTGCTGCGCGCCGGCATTTCCACAGCGGCGGTCTATCGCCTGGTCAAAAATCCCTATGTCGATCAATATTTGCGCTCGATCCGCAATGAGCTTTATCCTGACGGGCTGTTTGCCCGCGGCAAGGCCGGAAAACGATTGAAAGCCGGGCACCAGACCGCCCGGCAACTTGGCAGCTATGTCCGCCAAGGCGGCAGGCTTTCCTTCTTGGCCGATCTTTATGATGGCAAGGGCATTGCCGTTCCCTTCTTTGGGCGCCCGGCAAAATCGACCCCCTTCCCGGCGATGTTGGCCCGGCGTACCGGCAGCCGGATGTGGATCGCACGCTGCACCCGCATTGGGGACGAATCCCGGTTTCGCGTGGAAGTCAAGGAACTCAAAGTCTATTGGAGCGACGACAGCAAAGCCGATATCGAAAAAACCACCGCCGGGATGCAAAAACAATTCGAAGAGTGGATCAGAGAAACACCTGAGCAATTCGCCTGGTCCAACCGCCGCTGGTCTTAGTGTCATGGATGGTTTATTAGTCAGATGAACATGAATTGCCCTGATTTTGCCTTATTTGAGCCTTTTCTGCGCCTCAATGCCGCACTATTACAATAATGCATACCCTGATGACCCGGTCTTGGGAAGGCACCGTAAATGAACGCCCCCCAGCCCCCCTACGGTGTTCAACAAAGACCGGGTCGCATGGGGTTAAGGAAGTCTTGTTTGAGTGCCAGATTACCGAAATCGCGTTGGCAACTTTTCAGGTGCTGCTTGTTTGGAGGAAAAGTTCGATCGGAAGTGAGCAAGCCTGGAAGAATTCCATAAGATCTTAGCGCACCAAAGCAAAGCATTTGTCACTCCATTTGATTCTAAGGGCCGGTTTCCCCCAGACCGGCCTTAATTTTTGATTTTTGAGGCAACTGCCTGTAGCATCTTTAACCCTTCTCCCAAGAAGTCTCGTCTCTCCCAAAAGATTTTTGTGACAAGTTAAAAAATTACGACACTCACCTTGCAAACAGTGCCAAATTAGGGCAGTTCAAAGATCTGTTTTTGCTCCCTAAACAGGAAGAATTTCTCGATGCTGCCCTATGCAACAGCTGTTTCAAACAGATA
>WGBT01000375.1 GCA_015494185.1 Hyphomicrobiales bacterium
CGGCGCAGTGGCGAGCCTGATCCGATTCCCCATGTGGCTCAGGATATCTTGCCGCGCGCACAACGCAGCCAGCCCCGGCTTTTATGTCTCGATGAGTTGCAAATCAATGACATCACTGACGCGATGATTGTCGCCCGTTTGTTCAAAGCTTTGTTCGCCGATGGCCTGGTGCTGGTGGCAACCTCCAATCAGCCGCCGCGCGATTTATACAAGGATGGGATCAATCGTGATCTGTTTCTCCCCTTTATCGATTTGATCGAAAGTCACACCGAAGTCATCGAGCTTGAAGCGCGCCGCGACTATCGGCGGGCCAAGCTGGCCATGCAGCCCGCTTATTTCACGCCCCTCGATGCGGCGGCGCGGACCGGGATGGCAGCCGCCTGGCAACGCTTGACCGAAGGTTCGCTTGTGCTGCCCGCTGAAATCGCCGTGGGCGGCCGGGTCATCAAAGTGCCGGCGGCGACCTGTGGGGTGGCGCGTTTCGACTTCAAAGATCTGTGTTCTCAGCCCTTTGCGGCTCACGATTATTTGCAATTGGCTGAGCGGTTTCATACAATCTTGATCGACAATATCCCGGTGATGGGCCCCGAGCGCCGCGACGAGGCCCGCCGTTTCATGACGCTGATCGATATACTTTATGATCGCGGTGTTAAGTTGATTGTTTCAGCGGCGGCCGAACCCGATCAACTTTATCAAGGAAAGGTTGATGTGGAGGCGTTTCAGCGTACCGCCTCGCGGCTGTTGGAAATGCGGTCGAAAGACTATTTGGAAGCTCCCCGAAAGATGGTGGTGAATTGTTGATGATGGTACGCGATTTGGCAAGTCTTGCGGCAAGGCGCGGCTCGTTGATGCTCTTGAGCCTGCTTTTAAATGGGGCTTTCTTGCAAGTTTGCACCGCACAGGCGCAGCAGGTTTCTGGGGTTGGTCCCATCAGCCGCTATCAGGGCCATGGTTTGCGGCTGGAAATTCAGGCGCTGGCCGGGGATCAGATCCGGGCCTTCATGCTCGGACGCGGTTTTTCTTCGGCTGATGCGGATTGGGTGGTTGCCAATGGCTGTATTTTCCGCTCACAGATTGGCAACCAGGCCCAATCTGCTGCCGCTCCCACCGTGCATATCGCCTTAAACGATTGGGAAGTGCATCCGGTAAAGCCGTCGCAGGATAAGGCCAAGCCCAAGCCGCTTTGGACACGGGAAAAATGGCAAGCAATCTGGGCCCGCCGTCCGGTTCCGGAAGGGGCGAAAATCGCGTTTCATTGGGGGCTGTTTCCCACCCGGCAAAGCCATGCCCCCGCCGACTATAATTGGGGCTTTTTGTCCTTTGGCCTGCCCGCCAAATCGCGTTTTGATCTGACCATACGTTGGCAGGTGGCGGGCCAAACCTTTACGCACCACTTGAAGGGGCTTGTATGCGGCGAATAAGATTATCTGTTGGTTTTGGTATTGGGGCGGCCCTATGGCTTTGGGCCGCACAGATGGGCGGGACGGCTGCGGCCGAGATAGCTGGGGCCGAGATAGGAAACGATGTCCAGTTTGGGAATGAAACGAAGTCCGGCAAAGAGGCCAAGGCTGGAGATGAACAGCTTTTATCGGTAATGCCCGGCCAGCCGCAGGCGCTTGATTTCACCTTGCCTGATCTGGACGGAAAGCCTCACCGGTTGCGTGATTATCGCGGTCAGGTGGTAGTTTTGAATTTCTGGGCCACCTGGTGCCCGCCGTGCCGTCATGAAATTCCCTCCATGCAGCGGGCGTTTGAAAAGCTCAAGGCGGATAAGGTGATGATTTTGGCGGTGCATGTCGGGGGCAGTGTCGACAAGGTGTGGGATTTTTTTGCGGATTATGAGGTCACCTTTCCGGTGCTGATCGACAAGCATTCAAAAATTGCCAAGGCTTGGCCGATGCAGGGCTTGCCCACGACTTTTGTGATCGATCCATCAGGGCGGATCGTCTATCGGGCCATCGGTGGCCGCGATTGGGATGCCCCACAGATTTTGAAAAGCTTACAGGCCCTGGCCCAAACTAGGCGCCGCCAATGACCGGCCTTTGCCTTTGTGTGCCCGTTGTGAAAGTCTATAATGATTATTTCGTGAGGATCAAACAAAATAAGAGAGCAGAGCAAGAGGAGCAAAGGATCACGATAGGATATTATCACATGTGATGCTTTATACTATGATACTGCATACTATAAAGCCAAGCAGCTCCCCGTCTTCGTTTGTATGCCGGTCAATTTACCTCAACGCTCCAATCTCCGTGACGGAACCCCAATCATTACTTTTCCCTGCTTCCCCCCTTTCCCTACCCCCTCCAGATATTTTCTGCCTGGGGCCTTTCTCACCATTATTGCAGTCATTTCCTATGGCTTCATGAGGTTGTATTTGGCGAGCAGTTTTCTCAACCCGGTATTTTCAAGCAAATCGACCTTCACACCCTGGCGATACATGATGAACCATTGTTGGGCAATGGACAAAATGTTGTTCCAAACCCAGTAGATCACCAGCCCTGCCGGGAAGGAGGCCAGCAGCACCACGAAAATCCATGGCATCCAGTTGAAAATCTGTTGTTGGATCGGATCGCCCTGTTGCGGATTGAGCCGCATTTGCAACCACATGGTCACGCCCATCAAGATCGGCCAGATGCCAATATTCAGAAAGGCCGGGACATCCCATGGAAGCAGCCCAAACAAGTTGAAAATGGAGGTTGGATCAGGGGCTGAGAGATCTTGAATCCAGCCAAAGAACGGCGCGTGGCGCATCTCGATGGTAATATAAAGGACTTTGTAAAGCGCAAAAAATACCGGAATCTGGACCAAGATCGGCAGACAGCCCGACATTGGGTTGACACCTTCTTTCCGGTACATTCGCATCAGCTCTTGCTGCATTCGCGGCGCATCATCCCTGTAACGTTCCCGCAGCCGTTGCATTTCCGGCTGGAGATTTTTCATCTTCGCCATCGAGATGTAAGACTTGTTGGCCAGTGGGAAGAACAACAGCTTGATCAAGATCGTGACGATGAGAATAGAGACCCCAAAATTGCCCACCAGCTTGTAAAAATAATCAAGCGCATAAAACAGCGGCTTGGTGATGAAATAAAACCAGCCCCAGTCGATCAACAGTTCAAATTGTTTGATGTTATAGGTGCTTTCATAACGATCAATGACATCGACTTCCTTGGCGCCGGCAAATAGCCGTCCTGTGACTTCCGCCTTGCCTTTGGCGGGGATCGTAACACCATTGATGAGATAGTCCGCCTGAAAGCTTTTGCGGCCGCCTTTCTGCTCGCCCAGAAAATGGGCGTAATAAGTCTTGGTCTGATCGGGAATGAGGGTGACCGCCCAATATTTGTCGGTTATCCCAAGCCAGCCGGATTTTTCATTGCTAAAGGTGATCCGGCCATTTTTCTGTTGGGCACTCTGCTCGATCGCCTCGGCATAATCGATTTCTTGAAGGCCCTGTTTGCCCAGCACACCGATCAGCCCTTCATGGAGGATGAACAGACCTTGAGTTTGCGGTTGGCCGTGACGAGCCACCAAGGCATAGGGGTAAAGTGTGATCGGTTTGTCGGTGGTGTTTTCCACCTCCTGACGGATTGTGAACAGATAATCTTTGTCAAGGGTGATGGTGCGCCGGAAAATCAGCCCTTCACCGTTGTCATAGGTCAAGGTCACGGGGTTACCTGGTGACAAGACGGTGGCATCGGTCTGCCAAAGCGTTTGCGCGTTGGGCAATTTGATCTTGGTGCCAACCTGTGGCACCCAGCCATATTCGACATAATAGGGATGCGGGCTTCCGGTTGGGGAAAGCAGCTCCACAAGCGGGCTGTTTTTGTCGACACTTTGACGATATTTGACCAACAGCAAATCATCCAGCCGCGCCCCCTGTAAAAGAATCGAACCCTTGAGCGCTGGACTTGAGATCTGAAGCCGCTTGCCGGCGGCGAGCGCGGCTTTGCGGGAGATCGCCCCCGGCGCTTGGGGAATATGGGCCGCGGAGCCGGTGGATTGCCCGGTTGCGGGTGTCTGGCCGGCGGCACCTTGGCTGCTGGTGGCAGAACTGTTGGGAAGCGGGCTGATTTTTCGGGCCTGTTCCGCCTGCCGGGCGGCTTGCTGTTGACGCGCCTGTTCCTCGCGCATCTTCGGCAGCCCATAAAATATTTGCCAAATCAGCAGGATGGCCATGGATATCACCACGGCCAGGATAAAGTTCCTGTTGTTTTCGTCCATCAGGCCCCGCCTTCAATCCAGTTGCCGGCAGTCTTGATCATTGCTGCCAGAGCATTCATGTTGTGGTTGTCTTTCATGATCCTTATGAGCGGTTGTCATCCTTATGAGCGGTTGTCTGGGGATCGCTCATTTCGGGCCCACAGCTTTACCGCCTGGCCAATTTTCCCTTTTGCCCTGTGTTTTGCTGTCCCCTGTTTGCTTTCCCCCCTGTTTGCTTCGATGTGCGGCTTTCAGCGCCGCCTTCAGATCCGCAAGCAGATTTGCAAACGCAGCCTCAGCCGTTGAATGCCGAGCAATCAAAACATAATCGAATCCGGCCTTCGCATGGGCTGGGGCTACTTGACGCACCGCCTCCCGAAAACGCCGCTTGATGCGATTGCGTTGTACTGCGGAGCCCATTCGTTTGGTAACCGTAAAACCAAAGCGTGGCAAGACATCATCTGTTGGCACTGTTGTTGGCACTGTCCTTTTTTTGAGGGGACTGTTTTTGCGGGGGGGATGTGCTTGCGGATTGTTCCGTATCTGGGGCTGCGGGGCACTCATAACGATCATGGTTCGCAAGACCTGTTTGTGGCCATGACG
>WGBT01000376.1 GCA_015494185.1 Hyphomicrobiales bacterium
ATGATAACGCGCCCTTCTTTGCGCAATTCAAGCTCGGTCTGTCGATTGAGCAAGGCGGAGGTCAGATAAATCGTTGCGACCGCCCCAAGAAAGACCAAGATCATTTCCTGGGCAAAGGGCATGGGGGAACCAGAAAAGTATAAAAGGCGAAAAAAGAAATAGCTGATCACCACCAATAAGATTGCGGCGATGACATAAATGATGTCTCTGACAGCATATTTTCTATTGATTATATTTTTCATAAGCTATTTTTCATTGTCGTTCGAAGAACGGCGGTGGTCGTTTCAAGACGAAAGACTTGACCAGACAGACAGTGTCAGAGCCGTCCTTGCATTTCATGGTGAGAGACTGGCATTTCCGGCAAGTTTGTCAAGAACCAGCATTTTTAAGCTCCCGTCGTGCCGAGAAGCCTCGGTGGCATCACCGCACTCCACGTTCGCTTGTTTTAAGCCCCCGTCGTGCCTCTCGCCTGCGGGGTGCCCGGCACTCCACGCTCGCTTGTGGTGGCCGCGAAGCGGTTTCATCCTTGACAAACTTGCCGGAAATGCAAACGCGCCACTATGGAATGTAAGGCCAAGTGCAGGCCGGTTTGCCACTAAACAATTGCCCGGGATGGTCTCCCGGGCAATCGATTTTTATGGCGTCGCTGCTTTTGCGCTTCCTGTTCAAGGTGCCGTTAATTGACGGGGATCTTGCGCGGTTTGACCTCTTCGGCTTTCGGCAAGTGGACGGTCAGCACCCCGTCTTTCAAATCGGCTGAGATCTTGTCAAGATCAACCTTGTCAGGCAGCGTAAAGCTACGGCGATAATGCCCGACATTATATTCCGTATAGACTGGATCGAGCTGCGCATAGTTGGAAAAATCAATCCGGCCTTCGATTGCCAGCCGCTCGTCTTCCACATCGACAGAGACCTGATCTTTGCCGACGCCGGGCATTTCCAAGACCACGGTCAAACCTTCATCGGTTTCAAAAATATCCGTATGCGGAATGAAGAAGCGCGCTTGATAGGTGCCTTCATCCTTGGGTTTGAGCTCTTTTTTCTCTTGAACTTGGAGCTCTTTTCCTTGGGTTGTGTTTGTCATTTCTGTCATTTTGTCACCTCTGTCATCTCTTGATCTGTTTGCCCAAAAGCTCACCCAAGCGGGGTTAGGTGATCTCGACCTTGCGGGGTTTGTCCTCTTCCGCCCGTGGAATGAACAGTGCCAGGATCCCGTCACGATATTCGGCCTTGATGCCATCAGGATTGATCTTCACGGGCACGGAAATGGTCCGGTCGAAGCGTCCGAAAATACGCTCCAGACGGTGAGCGCTGGCTTCTTCGGGATAGTTTGGTTTTTTCTCACCCGAAATCCGGATGAAGTTATCCTTGGCCTGAACATTGATGCTTTCCTTGTCGAGCCCGGGCAATTCGATAATCGCGACATAATCATCGCCTTGGCGGAAAATATTGATCGGCGGAAAAGCGCCGCGGGCTGCGGTTTGCCCGGCCAGCCAATCACTGAGCCGATAAGCATCGAGAGCACGCTGCAATTCGGACAGAGCGCGGAACGGATCTGAACGGGTTAACAACATTTGTGTTTCTCCTTCTTTCTGTTTGGTTTTTTGATCAGGATCAGGGCCGGCCCGCCAGATGACAGGGCCGGCTTGTTTGCATCACCTGGCGACGATCAGCAGTTCGATGTCGCCGCGTAAAATATTGAGCGCAAGAACATCGCCGGCAGCTTTTGCAATCCGTGCAAAGGCGCTCAAATTGGGGACCGGGCGTTGGTTGACGGCCATGATGATATCACCGCGCCGCAACCCGTAACGCCAAGCCGGGCTGCCGGGGGTGACCTGGGCCACCAAGACACCGGAAACGTCCCCCTTCATGGGGTGGTCCGCCGGAATGTCGGTGATGGTTGCGCCGGACAACAGGGGCACCGTGCTGCGCCCGCTGACCGTTTGGGGATAGATTTTGCCAATCCGAACAGGGATCACCCGTTCCTGGCCATTGCGCACGATCGTCAGTTTCAGTTTGGCGCCGAGTTCCCTTAGGCCTACGATGTTGCGCAGTTCGTTGCTATTG
>WGBT01000377.1 GCA_015494185.1 Hyphomicrobiales bacterium
ATATTGAGACAATCTGTTAGTTGAGACAAACTCTGCACAGATCGGCAGTCCTTAAAGCCATCCTTTTGGTGCCATCGCCGCTCACCTCCCCCCCTTCCGGGTGAGCGGCGATGGCTCTGGGGGGATGGCGGGCTATCCTTTTGGTAAATCGGAAGCGAGCTTTCCCCGCAACGAACACCTCTTAGGACCCCAGAGCCATTTAAGAATGCCTCAAATCACCTGAACGCTCAAACATTCCCTTTATTCAAGGATTGGGGTATAGTACCTGAGCTTTTTTGTCAAGAATTCGCAACAACATCCATCCTTCCGTGGATTGCACATTTTGGCAACTGTATTAATTTTTAGGCAGGACAACGTAAAACTTTGCGCTCAAACTAAAACTAATAAGCCTGGTTCCATCGCAAAAGCATCGCGTTATAACGCGTTATAATGTAATATCAATCCATATAACATGATCACTCTTTCAGCCAATCGATCGTTCAGCAAAAATGGAACATTGAGGAGAAACAATGCCAGCACCAATCCGCCAAGGCGTAACCGAAGAAATGATCTTGAAAGCTTTCGCCGTCAATCTGCAGCGCTGCGCCGTCAAGGGCGCCCGCTATGTCAAATATACCTTCCGCGACATCGCCGATTCCCCGGGGGGCGCAGCCAGCCTCGAATGTCTTGACGACAATCTCGAAGTCATCCATGACAGCCGTTCCCAGGCCGAGTTGCGCAGCTGCTTCGACCCGTTGGAAAAATGCGCCGAACAACAGCGCCTGTTTGACATCCGTGAAGGCAACGCCGCCTGGAACAAACTGTCCGTGATCCTCGATCTCAGCAACGGAAATTTCACCCGCAAAAAAGAAATGATCGACGAATCCGTGCACTGAGGTCATGCTGGCCAAAATGGCCCCATTCGGCGTTTCTTGGTGGACAAGCGCCATCCCCCTCTTGCCCGTCCGCCCCGACGCAGGCTAAGAGGTCAAATGTCAGTGTTGAGGAATCAAGGGGGATCCGGGGGGCAAGGAAGCTTCGAGCGGGGCTTAAGAGACGCTCAATATAACAGCTTCCTTTTTTGTCATAAGTTCCCTCATTGTCACGAAAAGTTAGGGCAGATCTGCCAACACCGAAAGGTTGTTCGGGGGAATTGAGGGGGATGGAAGGATGAGCCTGCCGCTGGATTGTTTCATCACCTTTATCCTTTCACATGTCCGTTACCCGTTTGCAGTCCCCCGTGTTTGATTCCTTGATCCAGTTTTACAGAACCGGCCGTTTGTGACTTGTTGGCGTTTAGCAAGTTGAAAGTGTGTCCATTTCAAGTTGAACGCATTTCAGAGCGCCATGCAGGGTGCTTTTGAGTTGCAACCACTCGAATAACCGCCAAGATCACCGTTGACAAAGGACGCAAAACAATGGCAACGACACGGCCAACTTTTTCCCGAAAAATTCATCCGCTTGATCTGCTCGAACAATCGGCAATCCTCCATAACTGGCCTTATGAGCGGCATGGCGAGGATGAATTCACCTTGATCGTTCAAGGGGGCTGGTGTGATTACGACCTCACTTTGAACTGGCGGCCCGAGCTTGACCTTTTACACCTCGCTTGCAGTTTCGATTTCAAGGTGCCGGAAGCGCGTCTGACCGAAGTCTATAAACTCGCCGCCCGCATCAACGAGCAATTATTGATCGGGCATTTCGATATCTGGGCTGAAAACGGACAATTCTTGTTTCGCCATTCCCTGCTGCTTACAGAAGTCGAAGCCAATATGGCGCTCATCGATGCCGTTCTGCAAAGCGCGCTTTCCACCTGCGAACGCTACTATCAAGCCTTCCAATTCGTTGTCTGGGCCGGTAAAACCGCTCAAGATGCCCTCGATACCACGATTTTCGACACCCAAGGACAAGCCTGAAGGGGAGCCCTATAAAAAGAGCCGGACGGAAACAGGTGGCCACCCAAAAGGCGCAAAACGGCATGGAGGAAGATGCGATGAAACGACTCGATGGCCGATTGTTGTTGGTGGGCGCTGGCAAAATGGGCCTGGCTTTGCTTGAAGGATGGCTGAAACAAGGTTTGCGCCCCTCCCAAACCATCATCCAGGAACCCGCACCGAGCCCTCAAGCCCACGCACTCATCGAGGCTCATCGAATCACAGCTTTGACCGATGCGAAAAGCAGCGGCCCTTTTCAGGTCGTCGTGCTTGCCATAAAACCCCAGATCCTGCCTGAAGTTGTAAGCCCTTTACACCCCTTGACCGGCCCCCAAACCCTCGTCATCTCGATTGCGGCAGGAATCACCACCGGCCGATTGGCGCAGCTTCTAGCCCCGGACACACCGATTGTCCGGGTCATGCCCAACACGCCAGCAGCCATTGGCGCCGGCATGTCGGTGCTCTTTGCCGCCGAAGGCGTCAGCATGGCAAACCGGCAATTGGCGGCAGAGCTGCTATCAGCGGTTGGCGAAACCGCTTGGATCGACGATGAAGCTCAAATGGACGCCGTGACCGCGGTCTCGGGCTCAGGGCCTGCTTATGTGTTCTTGCTTGCCGAATATTTGGCGCAAGCCGGCGAAACCGCAGGACTTGCGCCAGACCTTGCCCAGCGTTTGGCCAATGCCACCATTTCCGGCGCCGGTGAACTGCTCAAACGCTCTTCGCTCACGCCGGCCCAGTTGCGCGAAAACGTCACCTCGCCAGGGGGGACCACCGCAGCCGCATTGGCGGTGTTGATGGCTGAACCCGGCTTGCGTGACATCGTTGAAAAAGCGGTTCTCGCCGCCGCCAAGCGCTCCAAAGAATTGGCTGAAAACGGCACCTCATGAGACCTGTTGATATTTGGCAACAACTCATCAAAAAAATGTGAACGAACCCCGCCGGCAACCTTTTCCTTGCAAAAGATCACTATCATTGTGACGTTCTCAAGCTTGGCTGATTCGTCATCTCACAATCGCTCTCGTATCGTGTGCTGAGGGGAAAAGCCTGGCCGCAACAATATCGACACTTTCACGAACACAAGAATGGGGGAAAACATGCAGAAATTCGTGCTTTCAGCCCTTGCTGGCGGGCTCGCCTTGTCAACGGCTGCTTTCATGACCATCGATCAGGCGCATGCCCGTGGCAAACTCTGCAAGGCCTATCACTTTCACACATGGTCAGCCAGCGGTCCGACCAAACGCGCGGCCCAGCGCGCCGCTCTAAGGGGCTGGCGTTCCTATACGGTCTTTGAATATGGCAAAGCCTGGGGGAATTTCAAACTGGCCGGCAACCGCGCCTTGAGATGCTCCGGCGCGCGCGGCAGCTGGTCTTGCACCGCCACCGGGCGCCCGTGTCGGCTCTACTAACCGCAGGCGCATTGCATGCAACACATCTTGCCAAGAATGGTCTGTTTTTGAACTGTTCTGCGGGCTCAAAAATACGACGCAGCATTGAAAAAGGCGAGTATCGCCAGCGATAGTGCCGCCAGCCACAAGGCGGCACGTCCGCCCCGGGTTTGTCGCGCCTCGGCTTGGGCCAACCGTGTAATAGTCTGATCATCGAGCCGCACCCCTTCGGCCGCCATGCGCGCCATCGCATCGGCGGTTCCTTCCAGCTGCGAAAGCAACCGCGGCACTTCGCCCACAAAACGGCTCACCAATGCCGCACCCTCGCCCGCTTCACTAAGCCGCCCCTCGACTCCCAACTGTTTTTCCATCCAGCCACGAACAACCGGCTCGGCCGCCGTCCACATATTCAGCTTGGGATTGAGACTGCGCGCCACCCCTTCGGCCACCACCATGGTTTTTTGCAACAGCAGCAATTCCGGCCGGGTTTGCATGTCGAAGACTTCCGTATATTGAAAGAGTTGGCCAAGGAATTGGGCCATGGAAATCTCTTCAGCAGTGCGGCCCTGCAACGGTTCCCCAACCGCCCGCAATGCCTGGGCAAAGGTCGCCACATCATGATGCCGCGGCACATAACCGGCATCGAAATGAATTTGCGCCGCCCTCAGATAATCACGGGTGATAAAGCCATATAAAATTTCCGCCAAGAAACGCCGCTCTTTCGGACCAAGACGCCCCATGATGCCAAAATCAACCGCCACCACCCGGCCTTGCTCATCGACGAACAGATTGCCTTGGTGCATATCGGCATGAAAAAAACCGTCATACATGGCGTGACGCAAAAAGGTCTGCAACACCCGCTCACCGAGTACCTCAAGATCATGTCCTGCAGCACGCAAGGCCTCGTGATCGGCAATCGGAATCCCATCGATCCACTGCATCGTCAAAACCCGGCGTGAAGTCCGCTTCCAGTCCACTTCCGGCACACGAAAGCCGGGATCTTCGGCCGAATTTTCCGCCATTTCCGACATGGCCGCCGCCTCCAGACGCAAATCCATCTCGATCGCCACCGAACGGGCCAAGGTATCGACGACCGCCACCGGACGCAGCCTTCGCGCGGGGGGATGATGACGTTCGATCAGCCGGGCGGCGAAATAATAGCTTTCAAGATCGCGTTTGAAACGGGCTTCAACGCCGGGGCGCAAAATTTTCACCGCCACATCGCGGCGCCTGCCCGTCTCGTCTTCGATCTGCGCCTTATGCACCTGCGCAATCGAGGCGGCGGCCACCGGCGGTCCAAAATGGCTGTAAAGCTGTTCCACCGGCGCCCCCAAATCCTGCGCCACGGCGGCTTTGGCAAGAGCTTGCGAAAAAGCCGGTGCCCGGTCGCGCAAGCCACTCAAATCACGCGCCAATTCGCGGCCTACGACATCGTCCCGGGTAGCGAGAAACTGGCCAAGTTTGATATAGCTTGGCCCCAAGGCAGTCAAAGCTGCCGTCAACCGCTCGCCGGGAGATTTCTTCGACAGTAATGCGGGCCAACGCAACGGCGCGCTTAGCATGCGCAACAACCGCACCGCCAAAGGCAACTTGACATCCGGTGGGAGCAAATAGACCCCATGGCGCATCATCACCAGGCCCGCACGCAGCAAACGGGCCCCATTTCGCAGGCTTTTCATGTCGTTGCGCCTCTAAGACCAAAGGTCTTTGTCATTGTTTTGTCATTGACCAAATTAATGCTTTCCCTCTCATTTGGGAGATTGGACGTAAATGGGGCCGGTCGATGGGTCAAGACTAGGAGCCGTTGGGATCAATACAACTCCCCCCAACGCCCCTCCCCCAACAACCGCCAATCACTGCCCTTAGATCTTCCAGCCGGAATGTATGGCGGCAATGCCCCCGCTCAAATTGCGGTATTTCACCGCCGCAAAACCGGCCTGTTCGATCAGGCTTTTAAAACGCTCCTGATTGGGAAATTGGCGGATGCTTTCAACCAGATATTGATAAGAAGCACGGTCCCCCGCCGCCAGTTGGCCCAGTTCGGGAATGACCTTCATCGAATAAAGATCATAAAGCGCGTCAAGCACCGGCACTTGCACCTGGCTGAATTCCAGACAAAGAAACCGCCCCCCAGGTTTCAACACCCGGTAAGCCTCCGCCAAGGCACGGTCGATATGGGTGACATTACGAATCCCAAAAGCAATGGTATAGGCTTCCATCGAACGGTCTGGGAAGGGCAGTTGCTCGGCATTGCCCTGCACCAGCCAAATCTGGTCCTGACGATCTGCCGCCGCGATCTTGCCGCGCCCCGCATTGAGCATCTCAAGGCTGATATCGCAAACGATGGCCCGGCTTCCCCCCCCCGCCACATCGAGATATTGCAATGCAATATCCGCCGTGCCGCCGGCAACATCGAGCAGCGTGAACGGCCGTTCACCACGGGGGGGCGCCAGCCAACTGATCAGGTCCCGCTTCCAAAGCCGGTGCAACCCGCCCGACATCAAATCGTTCATCAGGTCATAACGCTCAGCCACCCGGCGGAAGACCGCATTGACGCGGCTTTGGCGCTGCGCACTGTCGATCTTCTCAAAGCCAAAACTATCCTGGGTGGCTGCCTGCAAACCATAAGCGGCGTTGCCGTCCACGGCTTCCTCATCCAAAGCGCCCGGCCCATTGCTGCCGGTTTCATTATGTGACATATACTATTCCCGTTCAGCGGCCTAACATTATCTAAAATTTCGGGTGATCGGGGCATCTCAACTGACATCTTTCGTTGGCATTTTGTTGGCACGCGCAAGATGCTCGCTTCCGATTCACCAGAAGGATAGCCCGCCATCCTCCCGCATCCATCGCCGCTCACCCGGGAAAGGGTGAGGCGAGCGACGATGGCGCCAAAAGGATGGCTTGGAGGCCAACGGCTCCATATAGATAGAGATAGTCTCATAGCTAGCTGGAC
>WGBT01000378.1 GCA_015494185.1 Hyphomicrobiales bacterium
AATGACTCAAAGCATGCCAACTCCCATTGCCAATCAATCACAAAATGCCCCACCCTGTGTTAGAATCATAACAGACTCTAGGCAGAGCGGCAGAATAGTGCTACATCCCGGACACAGGGAATTTACCACGGTTCAGAGCTCGTTGTGTGCCGCCGTGAGAGACGACGAAAATGCCACGAGAAACGCCATATGACGCAATCCAAGACGTCCAATTCAAAAATTGCCCTTGATCTTGAAACGATCGGCGGGCTTGCCGACCTGCTCAATGAAAAGGGCCTGAGTGAGATTGAAATCAAGCAAGACGGTGTCGAAATCAAGGTCAGCCGTAAACTCGCGGCCCCTGTCAACACTGTCCCCAGTTCACCCGCAGCAACGGCCGCACCCGCCCCGCAAAGCTCCTCTCCCCCAGCCGGTGAGCAAGGTTCACAGGATCTGGCCAACCATCCCGGTGTTGTCACCTCGCCGATGGTGGGAACCGCCTATCTGGCTCCAGAGCCGGGTGCCGCCCCGTTTGTCAATGTCGGCACCGATGTCAGGGAAGGGCAAACGCTGATGATCATCGAGGCGATGAAGACCATGAATCACATCCCCGCCCCACGGGCTGGAAAGGTGACCCATATCCTGGTTGAAAACGGCTCACCCGTTGAATATGGCGATCCGCTGGTCATTATTGAGTGAAACAATTTCGACTTTTCTGATTGGAAACTGATCATTAACAACCTTACACCAGCGTTATTTCCAGTTTCAAATAATAATAGCCCCAAAAATCGTCCTTAAAAAGCAACACATAAAAAGGCTACAACAACGGCCCGAGACACGATGTTTGAAAAAATCCTGATAG
This sequence comes from Hyphomicrobiales bacterium, assembly GCA_015494185.1. Taxonomy (GTDB): domain Bacteria; phylum Pseudomonadota; class Alphaproteobacteria; order Rhizobiales; family S144-35; genus S144-35. The sequence goes on from WGBT01000378.1 coordinate 842, forward strand.
CCAATCGCGGTGAAATCGCCCTTCGCATCCAACGCGCATGTAAGGAACTTGGGGTTCGGACTGTTGCCGTGCATTCTACCGCCGATGCCGATGCCATGCATGTTAAGCTTGCCGATGAAAGCGTTTGCATTGGTCCCCCTGCAGCCTCGGAAAGCTATCTGAACATTCATTCAATCCTGGCCGCCATCGAAATCACCGGGGCAGAGGCGGTCCATCCTGGTTATGGTTTTCTCTCTGAAAACGCCAAATTCGCCGATATCCTGGAAGAACACGGCGTCACCTTCATTGGTCCCACGGCCGAGCATATTCGCCTGATGGGCGACAAAATCACCGCCAAGGAAACCGCCAAAAGGCTTGGGATTCCGGTCGTTCCGGGCAGTGACGGCGCTCTTGAATCCGATGAGGAGGCGCTCAAAATTGCCGAGGAAATTGGCTATCCGGTACTTGTCAAGGCCGCTTCTGGCGGGGGCGGACGGGGCATGAAAGTGGCCGAAAACGCCGAAGCTCTTCCCGTGGCCATGGCCACCGCACGAGCCGAATCCCAAGCCGCTTTCGGCGATGACACGCTTTACATGGAAAAATACCTGACCCGGCCACGCCACATTGAAGTGCAGGTCATCGGCGATGGTCAGGGCAATGCGGTTCACCTGTTCGAGCGCGATTGTTCATTGCAACGGCGGCATCAGAAAGTCTTTGAAGAAGCCCCCTCTCCAGCTCTCAACCTGGAGCAACGCGAGCAAATCTGCGCAATTTGCGCCAAAGCCATCGCCGAGCTTGGCTATCGCGGTGTCGGCACCATTGAGTTTCTCTACGAAAACGGCGAATTTTATTTCATTGAGATGAACACCCGGCTGCAGGTGGAGCACCCGGTCACCGAAATGATCACCGGGGTGGATCTGGTGGCCGAACAAATTCGCATCGCCTCAGGCGCCCCGCTCTCGGTCCGCCAAGATGAAATTCGTCTCAATGGACATGCCATCGAATGCCGGATCAATGCTGAAAATCCAACCACCTTCATGCCCTCGCCAGGTAAGATTACCTATTACCATCCCCCAGGCGGGCTTGGGGTACGGGTCGATTCCGGGGTCTATGCCGGCTATACGATTCCCGCCTATTATGACAGTCTGATTGGAAAACTCATCGTTCACGGTAAAAACCGCAATGAATGCCTGATGCGTCTCAAACGCGCCTTGAGTGAATTTGTCATTGATGGCATCGAGACCACAATCCCGCTATTTTCTGCCCTTATCATGCAGCCGGATATCGCCAATGGGCTGTACGACATCCACTGGTTGGAAAAATATCTTGACCAGTCCTAAATCTTGTCCCTGGTGTCTTGGCCCATATATGTTTGATTATTGATGTTGGTTGTCCTTAAAAATTATGAACCCGGTCTATGACGTCACGTGACGATATCACAGTGGAAATTACCACGCAGACATTGCTCAAAGCCTATGCCTGCGGGGTCTTTCCCATGGCCGAAAACGCCCATGACACCACCCTTTATTGGATTGAGCCGGAAAATCGTGGAATCATTCCGCTTGATGGTGTCCATGTCCCCAAACGCCTTGCGCGGACCATTCGGCAGCAGCCCTTTGAAATTCGTATCGATACCGATTTCAAAAGCGTGATCGAAGGCTGCGCCTCAAAAAGGGCTGGCCGTTCCAGCACCTGGATCAATGACCGGATCAGAACCCTTTACGGCGAACTTTTTGAAATGGGGTACTGTCATACCGTCGAAACCTGGCAGAACGGCGAATTGGTTGGCGGGCTTTATGGCGTGCACCTAGGCGGCGCCTTTTTTGGCGAGAGCATGTTTTCTTATGTCACTGATGCCAGCAAAGTGGCATTGATTTATTTGATTGCCCGGCTCATCAAAGGCGGCTTCAAACTGCTTGATACGCAATTTGTCACCACCCACCTGATGCGTTTTGGCGCCATTGAGATCTCACGCGAAAAATATCGGCGCTTGCTCGACGATGCCCTTGAA
>WGBT01000379.1 GCA_015494185.1 Hyphomicrobiales bacterium
CATTCCCGCCATTCGTGCGCGGCCTTCGAATCCGCCACGATACCGCTGCCAATCCCAACCTCACCATGATAGCCCCCCTCCGTCCGGGGACGCAAGGTCAGCGTTCTGATCGCCACGTTGAACCGGGCCCGCACCCCGTCATCAGGCCCCGCCGGCGGCTCAATAAAACCTATCGCCCCGGTATAGACCCCGCGCGGCTCCCGTTCCAATTGGGCGATGATTTGCTGCCCCCTGATCTTTGGCGCGCCAACAATGGAGCCTGGGGGAAACAACGCCTCAAAAAGCTTCCCAAGGGAAAGGTCTTTGGGCACTTGTGCTGTGATACTGGAGGTCATTTGATGCAGCGTCGGGAAGGTCTCAACCGTATAAAGCTCCGGCACGGCCACCGTTCCAAGCTTCGCCAACCGCCCCAGATCGTTACGCATCAAATCGGTGATCATGAGATTTTCAGCGCGGTTTTTGGGATCTGCGGCCAAATCGGCGCGCCTTTTCTCATCCTCCTTTAAGGTTTTGCCGCGCGGGGCGGTGCCTTTCATGGGCTTGGTCAAAAGCCGCCCCCTCTCAAGGCGAATAAAGAGTTCTGGCGACAGCGAGAGCAGATGAAAATCAGGTGTTGCGATATAGCCGCCATAAGCCACCGGTTGCCGCTTGAGCAGCCGCGTAAACAAGGCCCGAGGCCGCCCCCTGAAGGTAAACCGCGCCTTGAAAGTCAGGTTCAATTGATAAATCTCGCCCCTAGCTATCAGCCGCTGAACCTTTGCGAACCGTTCGCTGTAATCATGCTCGTCGATCTGGGGGAGCGGGGGGCTGAGCGCCTCTGGATTGTCTGCAGGACCGGCCCATTGTTGCAAATCCGCCAGCGACCAGCGGCGTTTCGTCTCAGACTCAAAAAGGGCAAACCAAAGCAACGGCATTGGGCGCGATGGGGGCAGCCATTCAAGCAAGCGCGGCTCGAGCACATAGCCCAGTTCATAGGACAAAAAACCCGCCGCCATCAAGCCGTCTTGCCGCACCGCCGCTTCAAGACTGCGAAGAGCAGCCGCCACTTCTTCAGGCCTATGGGCTGAGATTTCACCAACAGGATCACGCAACATCAAAAACGGCCTTGTTGATGAAGGCTTGCCATGGGTCAACAACGCGTCATGGACCAATAAAATTTCCGTCACTGGCGCCGTCCTCCCGCCCTCATTTTGCTTCTCAGCCCTTGTTCCTGAAGCATTTTGTAATATTTGAAAGTTAAAATAAAAGTGTCATGCAATAAAAGTGTCGAAGGATGAAAGTCTGCACTTTGAGCAAAAAGACAGGGATGGGCATCCCGTCCTTACGTTCCATGATGAGCCACTGGCATTTTCCTCAACCTTGTCAAGGGGTGAAACCGCTTCGCGGCCGCTTCAAGCGAACGTGAAGTGGCGGGAGCCCCGCAGGCGAGAGGCACGACAGGGGCCTAAGAAATGCGGCCCTTGACAAGGTTGAGGAAAATGCAACAACGCTCACCATGGAAAGTAAGGACCGGTTTGGGCCAGAAAGTGGGGGGGACAGGAGCTGGAGCAAAGCAGCTTCCTGCTCAACAACCAAGTGAAATAGAGGTTTTTGTTTGTTGAAGCCTCTGTCTGGGAACTGATTTGATGAAGGATATTCCATGCGTGAGGACAAGCACAAAATAGCGGTTTTCGACAGGGGGGCGGGGCAGACAGCAATTGTGATGGGATTTGCTTTCCTGGGCCTGCTTTCGGCCGATCTTTTGCGCGACAAGCCGGCTCATGACACCCCAGCCCCAACGGCGCCCATAGCCGAGCAACAGCGCAAGGCTCCCGCAGCCGCAGCCCTTGCGCCTTCAGCTCAATCCCAGCTCACTCCCAAGCAGGAACACCCGGCAAAATCGCAAGCCAAAGCCGCAACCACCTCCCCAGCCAAGGCGCCGGCAAAGCCCGCTGTCATGGCTTCCTCCCAAAGCGCATCCCAAAGTGCGGCCCAACAGAACCAACAACCCTCAGCGCCCGCCTCCGTAGCCGTCCCTCAAGCCCCTGCCTCCCCCAAGCGATCAGACAGCAAACCCAAGACATCACCGCCCCCCAAGACCCCGCCCAAGAAGGCGGCAAGCCCATCGGTCAACCGGCTGGCCAACGCCGCTTCGCCCTATTTGCGGCAACATGCCAACAATCCGGTGGATTGGTATCCATGGGGGCCGGACGCCTTCAAAAAAGCACAAGCCGAAAACAAGCCAATCTTTCTATCGGTTGGCTATGCCAGTTGCCATTGGTGCCATGTAATGGCGCGGGAAAGTTTTTCCGATCCTGAAATCGCCGCCCTTCTCAACCAACATTTCGTCGCCATCAAGGTCGACCGCGAGCGCCGTCCCGACATCGACGCAACCTATATGCTGGCCACCGAAATCATCACCAAAACCGGGGGCTGGCCCAATTCCGTCTTTCTCACTCCCGACAAGAAACCGTTTCATGCCGGCGGTTATTTCCCCAAGACCGAATTTCACGCCTTGTTGAAAGAAATCATCGAGGGCTGGAACAGTGACAAGCGTCAACAGATTTTGGCCAGTGCCGATCAATTGGCGGCCACCATCCACAAGGTGATGAATATCCGCACGCAGCACGTTCCAGTCACCAAAGCGTTGATGCAGCAAATCACCACTGATCTGCTCAAACAGCTCGACAGTTTCCACGGCGGCTTCGGCACCGCCCCGAAATTTCCGCAAGCCCCGGTTTTGCGTTTCCTCTTGCACCGTGCCGAGATGGATCGAGACAACGACGCACTTGCCGCAGTGACCTTGACGCTCGACAATATGATTGCCGGAGGGATTCATGATCAGCTGGGCGGGGGATGGCACCGCTATGCCGTCGACAATGCCTGGCACATCCCCCATTTCGAAAAAATGCTTTATGATCAGGCGCAGATTGCCAGCCTGTTGCTCGATGCCTATCGCCTCACCGGCCATCCCCTTTATGCCGATACCGCCCAAACGACCCTCGATTTCGTCTTGCGCGAGCTGGCCGCTCCGGAAGGCGGTTTCTTCGCCGCTTTCGATGCGGAAAGCCTCGCCGCCGATGGGCAGAAACGGGAAGGCGCCTTTTATTTGTGGACGAAGGAGCAGATTGCAGAATTATTGCCCCCCGATGACGCCAAGCTGGCAAGTGCCGCTTTCTCGATCACAACTGATGGCAATTTTGAAGGCGCCAATGTTCTACATTTCAACGACACCCCCGAAAACCATCTCAACAGCTTAGCCAAGCAATTTGCCCTTACCCGCGCTGAGCTTGCCAAACGTTTGAGACAAATCCGGCAGCGCCTGTACCGCGCCCGCAAGACCCGTCCTGCGCCGGCTCGTGATGAGAAGATCATTGTTGCCTGGAATGCGTTGATGATCGACACTTTACTTCGTGCGGCGCTGATTTTGAAAAAACCTGACTATTTACAAGCCGCCCAGAAAGCCGCCGATCTGATCCTGACCCGCATGGGGGGCGAGGAGGGCCAGCTCAAGCGCATCCTCTATCAGGGTAAAACCGAAATCAAAGGCCAGCTTGAAGATTATGCGGCCCTCGCCAACAGTTTCTTGACCTTCTATGACATCACCGGCGAAGCCAAATGGGGCGCCCGGGCCTTGAAACTGGCCACGGCCATCAAAGCCAGCTTTGCCGATCAGGCCCATGGCGATTATTATATGACCGTTTCTGCCAATGGATTTGAACGCCTCAAGCAACGCGCTGACAGCGCCATTCCCGCCAGCAATGCGATGGTGCTTGATCTGTTCCACCGGCTGGCCCGGCGCACGGGCAATCCCGAACATCGTACCACCGCAGAGAAATTGGCCGCCGCTATCTCTGGTGTGGCCATCAGCGCCCCGCTTGCTCACGCCGCCACCCTCACCGCCTTGGACCGGCTGACACGCGGGGAAACCGGAAATGTCAAATATCTCGGCCGCGGCAAACTGCGCGCCACCTTAAGCCCGCAGAAACAGCCCGGCCATTATCTGTTGAAACTGGAATTGGCACCAGGCTGGCACATCAATTCCCACGCGCCCATCGAGGCGTTTTTGATTCCAACCTCGCTCGATCTGCATCACGCCGATGATGACGCCGAAATCGAGATTCTTTATCCGCAAGCGGTCACCCGAAAGCTGGCCTTTAATGACAAACCTCTTTCACTTTATGAAGATACCGTTGAGATCGCCATAACCCTGCGCGCCCAAAACCGGCGCTCAACACGGCTGGCCTTGACCGCTCAAGCCTGCTCGGATCAGATTTGTTTGGAACCTGAAACCGTGTGGTTTGTCCCCCAGTAGAGTTTTTAAACGCCCAGGACCAGGCGTTTCCAAGGAGTTTTGCATCAAGGAAGTTGATATCGCGCCCGCTGTTGACCTTTAAAAGCGCAATCGGAATTGCCTGCCTTGAGCTGATGCGCCCTTTAATGAGGGCGGCGTTCATCGGTCTGATGGGGATGTTTGGGGGCGTGCTGAACAGCAGCACCATTATCTGCCGCCTTGATCGAGCCACGCCGTAAATCATCCGCAGCACGCCGTTCGAGCTGCCGATAATAACCGATACCCAATGGCAAGGTCGCCAAATAAATCATGGTCAGCACCGCCAAAGTCGCATAAGGGTAGGAAAACAAAACAGCCACCCCAAGCGCCACCGCGAGAAAGATCGGCAACACCCAATCCCGCTCGATACGCCGGGTCAGTTTTTTGCCGGAATAAGTCGGCAGATTGCTCACCATCAACATGGCAATGATCACCGTGAAGATCATGATCGCCGGCGTTAAATCCTTGATCCAATGAAGATCCGTGGCAAAGGCTAGATAGAGCGGCAATAACACCGTAAGCGCCCCCGCAGGGGCTGGCACCCCGACAAAAAAGTTGCTCTTCCAGTCCGGCTCGTTATTACCCAGCGCCACGTTGAAGCGCGCCAGCCGTAACGCCGCACAAACCGCAAAAACCAACACCACAATCCAGCCCAGCGAACCAGCCCCTTGAAGGGACCAGGTAAAAATAATAATGGCAGGTGCAACACCAAAATCAACAAAATCGGCAAGTGAATCCAGCTCTGCGCCAAAACGTGAGGTTGCTTTCAAGAGCCGGGCAATCCGCCCGTCGAGGGCATCGAGCACCGCCGCCAATACAATCGCGGCAATGGCCATATCGAACCGATGCTCAACCGCCATTCGAATCGCGGTCAAACCAGCACAAAGCCCTAAAATGGTGAAGACATTGGGAATAATCAGCCGAACAGGGATCTGCCGCCGCCCGGTTACACGCCGTACCGCACCACGGCGCCGCGGCGGTTCTTCAGGCTCAAAAGGCGGAAACACATGTGACATGAAGAAATAAGCTCAACGATGACAACCGATACTCATCTGACGGAGCTAGATCAGGTGAAACTTTTACGTGTAAAAATCGACACGTGACCCAACTGCTGATGATTTCCAGTCCCTTAACCAACCTCTGACGTATCTTAAACCGTCACACCATCTGATGTTTTACTCGTTGTTTTCGCCCGTGTCGGAGAACGGCGCCGGCTTGTTGTTCCTTTTGTCCGCGCCGTCCGGCTGTTACGACGGCCCGTGTCAGCGCTTTTCTGCCCATTGTCAACTGACCCTGCTTCAGAAGCAGTCGAGTGCGATGCCACACGCCGCCGCCGAGACTTTGTCGACGCCGATTTCCCACCCAATTCGGCGCTGCCCAAAGGATCCGTTGCGCTTCCCTCTTCACCTGCTTCCCCGGTTTCACTTTCAACGCTCTTACGAGCAGCCTGAAGAATCCGGTTGTAATGCTCCGCATGTTGAAAAAAGTTTTCAGCCGCAACCACATCAAGCGCCTGAAGGTCGCGACCGTGCGCAGTATATTTTTCTGCAATATGCGCTGCGGTACCACGGATCTTCATATTCGGCCCCTGCGATTCGAAATTCCGCGTCAGTGGATTTTGCGAACGCCGCGTCCGTTGGGGCCTTTGTGGCTTACCACGTCGATTATGCTGTGCTTGCCGCATAAGTCCTACATTCTTTGTTAGATCATTGATTGTTTGAAACGTTGAAGTGTACCCATGATCTTTGCTCAACAACGCCAACTTCAAAATTCAAGAGCATAACTTGAGTATCTCCATCCCAACCTGATGAGATGTCACCCTCCCTCTGATTACCGCCCAGCTAAATTGCACCGATAAAAGTCAAGTCGCTCTTGTTGAAATTTGCGACTTCCCAATATAGCAAGGAGGGCTCAAGCGTACCACGCACACTAAAGCGAATGGCCAATTCATCGCTCATCCAAAAACTCGAATTAATCTTGATACGAATTTTTAAGCTCGAAATATTGAGATTCAAAATATCTTGGCACGAATCTCCAGGCCCGAAATTTGCCCCCTTAAGAAGAGCCGAATAATGCTAGAAAAGCATCACCTGCTCATTCATACGGCCTTGCTTAGGCCGCCAAAATTCCACCTTATCTTTAGCTAGGCAAATGGGCTAGCTGTAAAATCAAGTTTTAGCCCCTTTTTGCATAAGCCTCAATGTTATCCATGCCTAATGTGTCGACCATGTGTCATGCAACAAAAGCATGGAGCATTTCACACTGCAATTGTCAACAGCTCTCTGGCTTATCCCTGACAATATACACATTCTCTTATATAGGTTATTTAGATGTAGTGGATTAAAACACAAAATGACAGATCAAGCCGATGGCAGAGCAAGCCATTGCATTTCTGTATTCTTTCTGTATTCCCCTGGTTTAAGATCCCAAAACCTGCCTTCTGGTTTCCAACCTCTCTATCCCAACCATCTGAAGCTACGTATGTTCCAGGCAAAAAACAACAGTCATTTTGCTGAACACACTTAAGCATCATGGGAACCGAATCTCATGTTTAAGAATCTACTCTCACCTCCCCCTTTATCCAAGTAAAAAGTTACCAGAAATGCTTTACGGCTTCATTAAAATATCAAAGTGATGCGAAAATACGTCACATTTGAGCGCCACCACACAACGCTCTATTTGGGCCAGATCCTGATGAAAAGAAATCTTGAATTGTTGTTCCCGATCAAAGGCTTTGATCAATGCCGCGACATCATGCGCCTGCCCGGCTCCAACCTCAAGGGCGATCATTCCCGTGGCTTTAAGACACCTTCCAAGCTGTGGAAGAAGCTGTCGATAAGCCGCCAAACCATCACTTCCGCCATCGAGCGCAAGCCATGGATCATGATTGCGCACTTCTGGCGTCAAGCTGTCGATCACTCCTGACGGAATATAGGGAGGATTGCTGACAATGACATCAAACCTTTCCTCGATCCCACTGGCCCAGTTCGCGATTTGAAAGGTTGCCCGTCCATCAAGGCCCAATCGACGGGCATTTTTTTGCGCAACGGCCAACGCCTGCTCACTGATGTCCGTCCCAAGACCAGTCGCTTGCGGCAATTCCGCCAGCAGGGTGAGAAGTATAGCCCCCGATCCAGTCCCAAGATCAAGAATGCGGGGCGCCTCGATCTCAGCCGCCCGGACATAATGCAATACACACTCAATCAGCGTTTCCGTCTCAGGGCGCGGATCGAGAACCGCCCCCGAAATCTCAAAATCACGCCCATAAAATTCCCGGCTTCCCAAAATACGGGCCACAGGTTCCCCGGCCACACGGCGCGCCAAAAGGGCGGCAATTCGATGTTGGGTGTTGGGCGCTATCAATCGATCCGCCGCTAGGATATAGGCCGCATGGCTGAGGGTGTGACCCTCGACATCCGCAATGGCGCGGGTGATCAACAGCCGGGCATCGAGTTCGGGAGTGGGGTTGCCCACGGCCCGCAGTTTTCGCACCACTTCACCATGCAGTTGCTGCAGCGGACGTGGAAAGTCTTGTGAATCTGAAGGGGCTGCCTCTGTGCCTTCTCCTCCCGCCTCTTTCGGCTTCACCACCGCCTCTTTCATCACCGCCTTCTTGTGCCCGCCTTCTTGTGCCCGCCTTCTTATGCCCGGTTTCAGTCCTGCTCACCCATCGAGGCCAGCAATTCGGCATTATGCTGGGTGATCAACGCGTCAATGATCTCATCGAGCGCCTCCCCCGCCAAAACCGCTTCAAGCTTGTGTAAAGTGAGCCCAATGCGGTGATCGGTCACCCGTCCTTGGGGAAAATTATAGGTCCGGATACGCTGCGAACGATCCCCAGAACCAACCTGACCGCGCCGTTCCGCCGCACGCGCGCTTTCCTGTTTTTGCCGTTCCAGATCATAAAGCCTTGCGCGCAACACCTTCATGGCCTTGGCCTTGTTCTTGTGTTGGGATTTCTCATCCTGTTGAGAAACCACCAGCCCGGTCGGCAAATGGGTGATCCGCACCGCACTGTCGGTGGTGTTCACGGACTGGCCACCGGGCCCGCTGGCACGGAAGACATCGATGCGGATATCTTTCTCGTCGATCTCAATATCGACTTCTTCCGCCTCGGGCAACACCGCAACCGTTGCCGCCGAGGTATGAATCCGCCCCCCCGATTCGGTTTCTGGCACCCGTTGCACCCGATGCCCGCCTGATTCGAATTTCAACCGTGCAAACACCCCCTCGCCAGACACCAGCGCAATGATTTCTTTGTATCCCCCCACAGACGACTCACTTGCAGACAGGACTTGCACCTTCCAGCCCCGCAGATCGGCATAGCGCTGATACATACGGAACAAGTCACCGGCAAACAGCGCCGCTTCATCCCCCCCCGCTCCCGCGCGCAGCTCCAAGATGGCATTTTTGGCATCCGCCTTATCCTTGGGCAGCAGCAGCAGGCGCACCTCCCTTTCCAACTGTTCCAGCCTTGGTTTGAGTTCGGCCAATTCCTCCCGGGCCAACGCCGCCATATCGGCCTCGATCTCCGGATCGGTCAGCATTTGTTGCGCCTCCTCCAAACCGGCACGCACCTGTTTCAGTTCGCGAATCTTGCTGGCAATGGGATCGAGCTCCGCAAACTCCCGCGACAGGGCCACAAATTTCGCCTGGTCGGGATTTTGCGCCAACTCCTCCTGCACGGCTTGCCAGCGCGACAACAACATTTCCAGTTTTTCAACGGGTATGGCGGACATTCGAAGGGAATCTTTTGTGGTGTTTTGCAGTTAACGGCTCATCTATCCACGAAACATGAAAATGGTCTGAGCATTGTGGCGACGGACGTAACC
>WGBT01000380.1 GCA_015494185.1 Hyphomicrobiales bacterium
ATACAGATCCGTTGCCCTTGAAGCCATCCTTCTCGTGAAAAGGAAACAAGCTTCTTCCTGCTCCCGAACACAAGAAACCATTTGAGAGGATAAATCAAACAGCTCAAACCTCACCTCATCAAATCTTGTCTTCCAATCTCAGTCTCCCAAATATAAGCTGGGAAGGCAAACCATCAAGCGATGCACCATCTTCAAGAAGCCTTGGGAAGGAACAAGAAAGTAATGACAAGGCCGTTGGGGAAAGGGCAGACGGACCAAATTACCAATTATTGAAGGAAGAAGCATTTATGGCCATTGAAAGCAGGGATCCGGGGACGGGCACCGTGATCGAAACCTTTGCCGGTCATGATGGCAATGCCGTTGAAACGATTATCCAGACCGCCGCCCAACGGGCGATGGAATGGCGTCGAACACCGCTTGAGGAACGTTGCCAAAGGCTTGTTGCCGCCGCTGAAATTCTGGAAAATCGGGCCGGGGAATATGGCGAGCTCATCGCCCGTGAGATGGGCAAACTCCTCCCCGAGGCGATTGCCGAAGTGGAAAAATGCGCGCGCGTTTGCCGTTATTATGCCGAACATGCCGAAGCCTTTTTGGCGGATGAAAAAATTGCCACCGATAAAGGCAACAGCTATGTCAGCTATCAACCGCTTGGCGTGATCTTGGCGGTGATGCCGTGGAACTTTCCCTTCTGGCAGGTGTTTCGGTTTGCAGCCCCAGCCTTGGCGGCGGGCAATGTCGGACTTTTGAAACATGCTTCCAATGTGCCCCGTTCAGCGCTCGCCCTTGAGGCGGTTTTCAAAGAGGCGGGTTTTCCGCAAGGGTGTTTTCAGACCTTGCTCATTGATGCTCAAACAACGGGCAAAGTGATCGAAGACCCGCGGATTGCGGCCGTGACTTTGACCGGCAGTGAGGGAGCAGGGGCCAGTGTGGCCGCAACCGCGGGGCGTGTGTTGAAAAAATCGGTGCTGGAATTGGGCGGCTCTGACCCGTTCATCGTGCTTCCCAGTGCGGATTTCGACAAAGCGGTTGCAACAGGCGTCAAGGCGCGGATGATCAACAATGGCCAGTCCTGCATCGCCGCCAAGAGGTTCTTGGTGCACGCCGATATCTATGATCGTTTTTTGGACGCCTTTGAAGCGAAAATCAATGCGCTTTCAGTGGGCTATCAGCTTTCCCCCCAAACCGAGATAGGCCCCTTGGCAACGGCTGCCATCCGCGATGAACTCGAAACCCAGGTGCAAGACAGTGTTCGCGCTGGAGCCCGCTTGCTCGGCGGCCAACATCCAATTCCTGATGAAGGCTATTACTATGCGCCGCGGATTTTGACCGATGTGCCAGAAAACGCCCCAGCCTTTTCGCAAGAATTATTCGGGCCGGTTGCAATCGTATTCCGGATAGCTTCCCTTGATGAGGCGATTACGCTTGCCAATGCGACCCCTTTTGGGCTGGGAGCCTCGGCCTGGACAACGGAACCGTCAGAGCAAAAGCAGCTTATTCAACACATCCAGTCGGGATGTTTGTTTATCAATCAGATGGTGGTTTCCGATCCAGCTTTGCCGTTTGGCGGCATCAAGCGTTCCGGTTTTGGCCGCGAACTGTCCCGCCATGGGATGCATGAGTTCCTCAACGCCAAAACCATTGCCATTGCCTAAGACCGGAGATAACCGCTCATGTTTTCGTATCCCATTGAAGTTTTTCGTTCATTGAACGTTATACGAATAAAGGGAAGGTGCTGCTGATATGAGCGTGAAGACACTGCTGCCTGCTCCTTTTGCCTATAAATCTCCCCTACTTCTATGGCGCGTCATGGCATAAAAACATTGTTTGTGCGGTTAAGTGTCGCCTTTCACAGATAAAATGCAAAAGTCTACACTCCCCCTGCAGGCAGAGACAGCTCCTGTCTTATCTTTCATGGCGGGCTTTTTGCCAGAAGGGGGAGCAGACCGCCTCTGTCTGTCCAATCAGACGCGTTTTTTGCACATGAAAACAATTCATGAAAACAAGCCGTGGGCTCTTCTTCGACTGCATTGAATTTGAATTGAATTTGATTTCTTCAAACCTTGAAAATGAACCGGCTTCGGAATTCTGGGGCATTTAATAGTGGCTTCATCAATAACTCTTTTGTCGTGGTGGCAGCAACTGTTGAAGATGGCCAAAAGAGCGGCCACGCTGCTGCGCAAACTGATGGGACTGCTGATCTGGGCTGGTGTTTGTATCGCGCTGCTGATCCCTCTGCTGTGGTTTTTCACCGATAGCATTCAGGCGCTGCTCATGCTTCCCTATCAAAACGCCGCAGAAGCATTATTGCCAGTATCCCAAACCCTGCGTCTGGTCCAAAACGAAACAGCGCTTTTTCACCAATTGCAACTCGCCGGCTTTGCCGCGGCATTTTTAACCATGCCATGGCTGGCGATCCAGACCGCGGATTGGATTGCCCCCGGGCTGAGCCAGACTTCCCCCACGGTCTTCAGACGTTTTATTGGGGCAACGGCGATTTTATTTCTGTTGGGGGCTGCTGTTGTTTATTTCGTCATTTTACCGTTCGCACTCGACCATACCATCAGCCTCAATCTGCCCGTGAATCAAAGTGAGTCCCTGCTTGCCGCCCTGCCCTCACCGGCAAACTATCTCGCCTATGCCATAAAAATGATCCTGATCATCGGCCTGATCTTTCAGGCTCCGGCCTATTTCGTGCTGATGGCGCGGTCGGGTTTGGCCACCCCCCGCGGCATGTTCTGGCTCCGTTTTCTCGCCCTGCCAGCCCTGTTTTTGCTCGCGATACTCGCCCTGCCGCCGGTGTTTTCCGCGCATATTCAGTTGGCGCTTCCTTTGATCTTGATTTTTGAGCTCTCCGCTTTCATGGTTCGTCAAATCGATCGCGGCCGCTGCCTGGTCTCGCCTCCCCCCAAACTGCAAAACGACCCGATCAAGCAGGCTGTGCAACTTAAATGATGGGGCTGGACGCTGATCCGGCAACGGCGTATAGCTGAGACAAAATCACTTGCATCAGGGAAACGAAATTCGTGTTCGATATAAAATGGATCAGGGCCAACCCGGCCGCCTTTGACGAAGGACTGAAACGCCGCGGTCTGCCCCCAAAATCAGCCGAAATCTTAGCCCTTGACGAACAACGGCGCGCCCATGTGGCCAAACTTCAAGAGGCCCAGACCCGGCGCAATGCCGCCAGTAAAGAAATCGGCCAAGCCAAGGCGAAGGGTGATGAGGCCAAGGCCGCCGCCTTGATCGCAGAGGTTGGCGAGCTGAAAAGTTTCTTGCAACGCGGCGAAGAAAAAGAACGCGAACTCAACGCCAAACTCACCGAACTGTTGGCCGCACTGCCCAATATTCCGCTTGAGGACGTCCCGGTTGGCAGCGATGAAAAGGACAATCAGATTCTGCGCAAGGTGGGAGAACCAAAGTCCTTCGATTTTCAGCCCCGTGAGCATTTCGAGCTCGGGGAAGCCTTGGGGTGGATGGATTTTGAAACCGCCGCGAAAATGTCTGGCGCGAGGTTTACGATTTTGAAAGGCCCTCTGGCCCGGCTGGAGCGTGCACTGGCGCAATTCATGCTTGATCTGCATACCGAAGAATTTGGCTATGGCGAGGTGATTCCTCCCTTTCTGGTCCGTGATCAGGCGGTTTATGGCACCGCGCAATTGCCGAAATTCGCCGCGGACCTGTTTCATACCGAGGATGATTTCTGGCTGATCCCCACCGCAGAAGTGCCGCTTACCAATCTGGTGCGCGAGCAGGTGCTCGATGAAAGTGAACTGCCTTTGCGGGTCACAGCCCACACGCCTTGTTTCCGTTCTGAAGCAGGGGCGGCAGGCCGTGATACCCGTGGCATGATCCGTCAACACCAGTTTTCCAAGGTGGAACTGGTTTCCATCACCACCCCCGAACAGGAAGCCTCCGAACACGAACGGATGACGGCCTGTGCTGAAACCGTCCTCAAACGTCTCGAACTGCCCTATCAGGTGCTGGTTCTATGCACCGGGGATATGGGCTTTTCCGCCCGCAAAACCTATGATCTTGAAGTCTGGTTGCCGGGCCAAAACCGTTATCGGGAGATTTCCAGCTGCTCACGGTGTGGCGATTTCCAGGCGCGGCGAATGCAGGCCCGTTACCGCAAGAATGATGGCAAACAGCTGGAATATGTCAGCACGCTGAATGGATCCGGATTGGCGGTCGGCCGGACCCTGATCGCGGTGATGGAAAATTATCAAACCGCTGAGGGAAACATTACCATTCCAGAAGTGTTGCAACCCTATATGGGAGGCAAATCTTTGATCACCGCCGAAGGGCTGGCATAGGGAGGCAAGACCACGGCACCAATAAGGCCATGGCGGCAATCAATGATGGGCAAACGGAAAATGCGTATTTTGGTCACCAATGATGATGGCATCGGCGCACCGGGACTTGACGTCTTGATCGAAATAGCGCGGCAACTTGGCGATGAGATTTGGGTTGTCGCCCCAGAAACCAACCAATCCGGCGTGGCGCATTCGTTCACCTTGCATGACCCCTTACGAATGCGCGCCATCGATGAACGGGTGTTTGCCATACGTGGCACCCCCACCGACTGCGTCATCATGGCCAAACACTTTATCATGAAAGATGCACCACCGGATCTGGTCCTGTCAGGTGTCAATCTCGGTCAGAACACGGCCGATGAGATCACCTATTCGGGGACTGTGGCAGCAGCCATTGAAGGGACATTGGCCGGTTTTCCATCAATCGCTCTTTCATTGGCCCATGGTCATGATGGCACTGGCACGGTGAAATGGGAAACCCCGATGACCCATGGGGTGCCGATGATCCGGCAATTGCTAGCAGCCGGATGGCCGCCCCATGTCTTTTTAAATGTCAATTTTCCTGACTGTGCGCCAGAGCAAATCAAGGGTATTGCCATCACCCGGCAGGCTTATGGTCATCCCGGACAGCTCCGGATCAACGACCGGCTCGATACCCGCGGCATCCCATATTTCTGGATCGAATATAAACGCCTCAACACCACCCCCCAGCAGGGCACCGATGTCTGGGCTTTGGCCAGTCAACAGATTTCGGTCACGCCCCTTTATCTCGACTTGACCCATGATGAAACCTGTAAGACCTTGTCACACGCTTTGGGACAGGAAAACGCAGCTTAGGATTTGGCCAAGGGCTGGTTGGTATTTGTTTGTTCTTCGTGCGCATAGTCTGCATAAAACAAATGCTGGAAGCTGCCGGTGAGTTCCATGCCCTCATAACGAAAGAACAGGCATGTCATGTCGCAAAATTTTGACCAAATCGGCCTGATCATGCAGCTGCGTAATCGCGGCTTTCATAACACCCGGGTGCTTGGCGCCATGGAGCGGGTGCCGCGGGAGATGTTTGTACTGCCCGCTTTTGCGGGCCAAGCCTATAAAGACATGGCTTTGCCGATTGATTGCGGCCAGACCATCTCGCAGCCCTATGTCGTTGCGGTTATGACTGAGATGCTCGATGTTGCGCCCGAACACCGGGTGCTTGAAATCGGCACCGGCTCGGGCTATCAAACCGCTGTTTTGGCGCATCTTGCCAAAGAGGTTTTTACTATCGAGCGCCATGATCAGCTGCGTCAAACGGCGCAAAAGCGTTTTTACAAACTCGGGCTGTTGAATATCAAGTCATTCACTGCAGATGGCCGCCATGGCCTGCCCGAACATGCTCCCTTCGACCGGATCATCATCGCTGCCGCCGCTCCCGAAATCCCCCCCGCCTTGATTGAGCAATTGGCCGAAAATGGCGTTCTTGTCATGCCCCTAGGCGATACCCGGGAGAGCCAACAGCTTACCAAAATCACGAAATCCGCTGACGGCTTGATCTCCGAGCGCAATCTTTCGGTAAGATTTGTGCC
>WGBT01000381.1 GCA_015494185.1 Hyphomicrobiales bacterium
ACAGCAAAGCCTACCTGTCCGAAATCGCAGCCAAACTGATGGCCGTCTGGACCGCCGATCCCCACAACCGCCCGGTGCACTGGTCCTTAGCGGTGGCGGAGTATGAAGTGAAATAGGTGGCCAAATAACCATCATCCCGATATTAAGGGGGAGGGGGGCGGCTCCCTGAGACAATCCGGCGTTGGGATACAAACGATTGAGGAGCAGTGGAATGATAGAATATGATGCTCAGGTCATTCAGAAATTTGCCGCCGATTTGTACAGGCGGGCGAGCACGATTATCCTGAAGTGGAGCCTAATCGGATTATTGGTGGGGATATTCATTGGAGGAATATTCATATCTCATATTGCAGCTCAATTTGGCATTTATATGCGGTCAGGAGATATGCTTGGGGTGATTGCGGGGGGCGCTATTGGGCTTTTGATTGGCTACAATATTGGAAGTAACAAGGCATTCTGGCTGAAACTTCAAGCGCAGACAGCCTTATGTCAGGTACAAATTGAAAAAAACACAGCCCGAATCCCCCAAAGTGGCGGTTCTGGGGAAGGGAATAAGGAAAGTCAATAAGAACAGCGTGACCGGTAAAATCGTGCCCGGCGGCTTGTGGAGTGGAGGTATTTTGAACGCGCAACGGGCAAGGGCCATGATCCGCCTAATCCGCGTGCTGCCGGGCTGGACCTGTAAAAAGCCCTGTAAAAAGCCCTGTAAAAAGCCCTGTAAAAAGCAAAGAGGAGATGATGGCCCGCATCCTGTTCCAGATAGTATTTGGTGCGCTATTGTGTGTCATCGGTCTGACCAGTGCGGCCAACGCCGCCAACCGCCATGCTCTCGTCATCGGCATTGACAGGTACGATAATCTCGGTCCGGACAAGCAGCTTCGCAAGGCTGTCAATGATGCCCGCACGGTGGCGGGGGTGCTTCGCGGGCTTGGCTTCCGTGTCAGCTATGCGGACAATGTCTCCCGCCGTGACTTCAACCGGCTGTGGGCGCGGTTCTTGAACCGGCTTCAGCCGGGCGATGTGGCGGCGGTCTATTTTTCCGGCCATGGGGTGGAGATCGGGGGCCAAAACTACCTCATCCCGCGAGATGTGCCGAAGCTGGGAGACGGTGAGGCGGAGTTGCTGAAAGCCGAGGCCATCAGCTTTGACAGCCTGCTCAACGGTCTCAACCGCAAGCGGCCTCGGGTCACCCTGATCATCCTTGATGCCTGCCGCAACAATCCATTTGCCGACAGCCGCGGCCGGGCCATCGGCGCTGCGCGCGGGCTGGGGCGTGTCGAGCCGCCTGAGGGCACCTTTGTGATGTATTCAGCGGGCGCGGGCCAGACAGCGCTTGACCGCCTGTCCGACCATGACCCCAATCCCAATTCCGTCTATACCCGTATCTTGTTGCCGCTGCTCAAAACGCCAGGCCTTGACCTTACTGACATCGCCAGACAGTTGCGCCTGAAGGTGCGAGACATTGCGCTGCGCGTCAACCATCGCCAGACACCGGCCTATTACGACCAGATGATCGGCCGCTTCTGCCCAGCCGGCTGCAAGAGCCGTGACATCACTGTCGCGCCAGCACAACAGCCGCGGCAAATGGTGGAAAGAATGGACAGGGCGGCACGAAACTGGATGGCCATCCAGAACACGAAAAGCTGTGCCGTTTTGCAAACCTTCATAAAACGCCATGCTTCAAGCGATTACGCCGACTATGCCCGTGCGCGGCGCAAGGAGCTTGGCTGTCGCCGCAAGACGGCTGGGCTGCGTCCCGGTTTCAGTGCAACCGAACCGCTTATTCGCACGACGGTTATTAGGGCGGGGATCCGCTCCGATCAGGGGTTTGTCCCGGTCTATTATGCGCGCCTGGCGGTAAAAATTGAAAATCTGACGGACCGCGAAATCGGCGTTGCGGTGTTCAATCATGGGCAGGGCGCCACCTTTACAGGCACTGGGGGCGAGCGCTGCGATGACGCCAACCGGTCGGATGCGGTGACAGGGCTTGCCAGCATGTGGAACAGGTCGCGCCGTCCCATCACCCATGCCACAGCAGGCGGCACCGCAACCCGGATCGCCCCCCGCAGCCACATTGTGGCCCATGTCTCGCTGGAATGCTCGGGCCGCTTCCACTCGCGCACAGGTTCACTGTCCATCCCAGCCTATGTGGTCTTGCCCGACCGCATTCTGGTCAAAACGATATCAGTGCCCAATGTGCGGGTGCGGTAGGGGAAAAGCCGGTTCATCCCGATAGTACCCGATAGTATGAATGTGTACATGTCTATACTGTCCTATTCCGGTGGATGCCAACGGCAGGAATCTTATGCCTATGACGTGCTTTCCTTCTGGAAGAGTGTTTCTACTTCAGGCCCGTCGCAGAGACAAAAAATAGGAGAGCTCACGGTTTGACAATTTTGCGCATTGGGAACAGAGAAAAGAAGAATGCAACAACAAAAGTCATACTGGCCTTGTTTCTGTTATGGCTTTCGAGCACGTTTTTTCAATGTCAGGCTGCCGAAGTA
>WGBT01000382.1 GCA_015494185.1 Hyphomicrobiales bacterium
CAAAGCAATTTCAAAGGGAGACGATTGAAAATCAGAGGCTGTTGATTGTGTTATGACTTGGTCTCACAGCCAATGTCAGATCCATCCTTACATTCCATGGTAAGCGTTTTTGCATTTTCGACAAGTTTGTCAAGGACCGCCAAAGGCGGCCGCGAAGCGGTTCCATCCTTGACAAACTTGTCGAAAATGCCAGTGTCTCACCATGGAAAGTAAGGACAGATTTGGACAAGAAGATGTAGATAAACTCTCCAACTGTCTATCAGGTTGGGTCTTATTTAGTGTCACTTTTTCTAAATCTCCTCCCCCATCGCGCTCCCCTAGCAGACTATCGGACTTAGCCGAATTGACGCGGATGCGGCTCATTTCGCGCCTGAGAGCGCAATAAAAATC
The DNA here is from genome assembly GCA_015494185.1 of Hyphomicrobiales bacterium. Classification (GTDB taxonomy): domain Bacteria; phylum Pseudomonadota; class Alphaproteobacteria; order Rhizobiales; family S144-35; genus S144-35. The sequence goes on from WGBT01000382.1 coordinate 391, forward strand.
TAAAAGTGGATAACACTTCGTCGATTTATATCACGCACTCAGTCCCGAAATTACCTCACACCGCGTTCAACCCGGAAAGTCCGACGGTCTGCTAGCCCGATAAGGTATATCGAGCTTGACATTTTTATCCTTTCCGCGTTACCCGGCCAAAGACTCCCAAGATCCAGCAAACGAGACTGCTGCACTTATGAGCAAGACAAAAACCAAAATCGTCAAACCCAAACCGATCAGCGGTTTTCCCGAGTGGCTGCCAGAACAACGCGCCGTCGAGCTGGCCTGGATTGATCACATTCGCGCCGTGTTTGAAAGCTATGGTTTCGTCAATATTGAAACGCCGGCCGTTGAGGCGGTTGAGATTTTGGCCGCCAAGGGGGGGGATACAGACAAGGAGATCTATGCGCTAAGACGCTTGCAGGGCGAAGAATCCGAACCGGCCCGCATGGCTCTTCACTACGATCTGACGGTGCCGCTGGCCCGCTATGTCGCAACCCATTACAATGACCTCACCTTTCCCTTCAAACGCTATCAGATTCAAAAGGCTTGGCGCGGCGAACGGCCCCAGGAAGGCCGGTTTCGTGAATTTCTGCAATGTGATGTGGATGTCATCGATAATGAAGAACTGTCGATTGAGTTTGATGCCGAGTTGCCAGCCATTATCTTTGAGATTGTCGATGGTTTAAAGATTGGCCCGGTGGCCATTCACATCAATAACCGCAAAATCCTGCAAGGTTTTTATCGCGGTCTTGGCGTCCCAGATCAGGTGGCGGCCATCCGCATCGTCGACAAGCTCGACAAGATCGGCCCTGACAATGTCGCCAAGCTGTTGCGTGAAGAACTTGGCCTGTCCGCCCCCATCGCCGGCCAATGTCTGGCTTTGGCTGAAATCAAAACAGTTGACACAAGCTTTGTCACACGGGTTCAAGAGCTTGGCATTACCAATGAAACCCTGGAAGAAGGCTTGCAAGAGCTTGAGCTGGTGATGGACCGGCTATCGCATCTGCCCCAAGGGGCGGTCCTGGCCGATCTGGCTATCGCGCGCGGCTTTGACTATTATACCGGCACGGTTTATGAAGGAAAACTCAAGGATTATCCGGATTATCCAACGGTTTTTGCAGGTGGCCGGTATCGCGATCTGGTTGGCAGCTATTTGAATCGCAAACTTCCCGGTGTCGGGATTTCCATCGGACTGACCCGGATCATCGCCAAGCTGTTCAAAGAGAACCGGCTGCAACTGGGCCGCCGTTCTCCAAGCCATGTCTTGGTTGCTGTCCTGCCGGGGGCTGATATGGCCAAAGCACGCGAAGTTGGCCGTACCTTGCGGCGCCGTGGCATCAATACCGAAGTCTACCACCAACCGGCAAAACTGGCGAAACAAATCAAATATGCCGACCGTAAGCAAATCCCCTATGTTTGGTTCCCTGCTTCCGATGAGCAGCCGGACCATCAAGTCAAAGCCCTTTCAAGCGGCAAGCAGATAAGTGTCGATCTCGCCGATTGGAGACCTGAAGAATGAGCGATCATATTGATATCATTGCGGATTGGCAAAAGCGCCTAGCAGCTTTGATGGAGGCATCTCCTTCTGTTTCCGCCACACCTGGCAAGTCGGATGCGGTGGCAGCCGAAAGCCGCAAAATGCTGGCCTTTGAAGGTTATCCTGAGGATTTGCTTTCGGCTGCCGAAGACCGTTTATGGGCACCGCTCCCCAAACTATTTCGCCGTTTTATGGCCACCATGGGCCGACAACCAGGCCCCCTGTTCGCCAATGCAAAACTTGCCAGCCCGGCTGAATTTGGCCAATTTCGTTGTGATGCGCTGGAGCTGTTGGCAGACACCGATATCAGGCTTGAGCTGCCCTATCGCGCGGTCGTCTTTTTATTCGATACCCCCAACCGGTTTTATTTGATGGTCGCGGAAGGTCAGGATGATGGCCCGGTGCTGACTTGGGCTTCGGGTGATGGGGAAATGAGCCAAGCTGCCGACAGTTTCAAGGCCTTTATCGATGCCGAAATCGCCAAAATCGAGCGCGCACGCTAACCCCCCCCTCATGCTGAGGGGGCCTTCCCGCCCAAAGCCTCCTATCCCC
>WGBT01000383.1 GCA_015494185.1 Hyphomicrobiales bacterium
ATATTAGGGTATTCTCGTTTTTGTATTGGCGAAGGTTCAAGTGAATTTGGTGGAATAATATTGGCGGCTCCAGGCCTTGGTTCGTATGCAGTTTAATTTATATAGGAGCTTCAAAGGGATATGGAAAATGTAAGAGGTCAATGATAAAGACCGCCGGTCTCATTTCCACGATTTGCCGCTAAAAGGTCATAAAATAGTCTGGTGATGGCAATGTAAACTGGGGCAATGTCCTTCGCATATAATCCACGGCATCATGATTCAGCAGACAAGACAGATGGGACACCCCACTATGGATGCCGCAGCGGCAGTTCAAAGCGCACAACAGGATCAGCCCGGCGTTCAGGGGGAAGTGCGCGGGCTGGCCAATCATCCGGACAAACTGATTTTGACGCGTTCTCCTGAAGAGCGTCACCGTCAATTCGTGAAGGCCAAGCGGCATCATTATCTTGTGGTCACGCTGCGTGTTCTCATTCCCATTTTCATTGTCATGACGGCCTCGCTTTATTTTCTGCCCCATTTGCTTTTTACGAATGTGAAGCTTGAGGTTGCAAATACCCAGGCTGATATTGACAAAGTTGTTGTCGACCGTAATGCGTTGAAGATGGTCAATCCCAAAATTCAAGGCTATGATAAAAAGCAGGGAGCTTATTGGGTGACGGCTGATTATGCGGTGCAGGATCTTTCGGCGCCGCATGTGGTCACGATGCATAAGATTGATGCCCGGCTTGAACATCCCGACAAAAAACGCTCGCATCTTACTGCAGATCAGGGTGTTTTTGATACCAAGTCGGAGGTTTTGCGGCTTTCGGGCAATATTCGCGGACGAATGAGCGGACAGATCACGGTACGCTTGCAACAGGCCGTTTTCAATATGAAAGAAAAGACTTTTGAAAGCGCGCAGCCGGTGGTTGCTGAAATGTTGAACGGGCGGTTGCGGGCGGACAGTATGTATGCCGATACCAATCGGCGGATTTTGTTTTTCAAGGGGCGCGTGGTTATCGATATCAAGAGTTTGCATCGTGTGAAGAAAAGTTCTGAGGGGCAAGGATCAGCCACACCGTCCCACACCGCCGCCCAATTCAAGCCTGTCAGGCCGGACAGTGCGGAAAATGGTGGTACAAGGCAATGAAAATTATCCATAAAATAAGGTCAAGGCTGGGCGATTGGCAGAAGCGATGGCAAGGCTTTGGTTTTATTCAACTCATAATGATCATGTGTCTGTTGGCTCTGGGGGCGAGCCGCCCCGCAACGGCGCAAAGCATTGCCAGCAGCTTTGCCGGGTTTTCGGCGCAAAAAGATCAGCCGGTCAAGATCGAGGCTGACCGGTTGGAAGTTTTCGACAATCGAAAAAAGGCGATTTTCACGGGCAATGTGAAAGTCACCCAAGGCGGTTTGACCATGCGGTCAAAGCGTCTTGAGGTCACTTATCATCAAAATACTGGGCGCAACAAATCAGGCAAGGCGGGGCGCAAAGGCCCAAAAGGCCCCAACGCCGCCATTAAATTCATTCGCGCCAGCGAACGGGTGGTGATCGACACCCCAGATCAGCAGTCGGTGACTAGCAACTGGGCCGAATTTGATGTCAACAAGCAATTGATCACCATTGGTGGCAATGTGGTTATGTCACACGGCAATAATTTGCTCAAAGGCGACAAGCTTGTGATCAATCTCAAAGATGGCACCAGCCGCCTCGATACCCGGCGCATTGGCGGGCGGATCAATGACAAAAAGCAGCGGGTGAGAATGATTTTGACACCGGGAGAGATTGGCAAAAATATCGGCAAGTTGCCTTCCTTTTCGGGCGCTGGTAAACCGCGTTCAGGGGGCGATAGGCGTGATACGAATGGCCAAGCGAAAGCTGAACAGCCAACCGGTCAACGGGTGGAGCAGTCTTTGCCTTGGGTGCGCCGCCGTCTCGAAGAAGAACGGCAGAAAAAATTTGGTGATGCCTTTGGTGAGTGATTGGGAGTTGCCGTGAACAAGATATGGCCAGCTGGTGGAAATGTATCGCCCAACATGACGCCCTATGACAATGACGGCGGCACGAATGGCGATTCTGCAGCCGTTGCAGAAGCCTATGACGCTTATCAGGGACAGGAAGCTTATCAGGAGCAGCCCCACCCCCAGCCGCATCAGCCTCTCTCCCCAGATCAGACGTCTCATCCTTCAACCCAGTCCTTCATGGGGGGAGCGATGGGGCATGCGGCTCCCGGCGATCAACACCTGATCGAACCGGTTCCGGGGGAAGGGCTTTTGACGGTTCACAATATCAAAAAGAGTTTCAAGAAACGGTTGGTGGTGCGTGGCGCCAATCTGGCGGTTGGACGGGGGGAAAGTGTGGGGCTTCTTGGCCCCAATGGTGCGGGCAAGACCACAATCTTTTACATGATCACGGGGCTGATCAGGGCCGATTCCGGCCGGGTGATGATCGATGGTCATGATGTTACGGCCATGCCGATGTATCGCCGCGCCCGTCTTGGCATTGGCTATCTTCCGCAAGAGGCGTCGATTTTTCGCGGCTTGACCGTTGAAGAGAATATTCGCGCCGTTTTGGAATTGGTTGAACCCAACCGCAAGGCCCGCGCCGAACAACTGGATATGCTGCTGGAAGAATTCCGTATTACCCGGCTGCGCAAATCCCCCTCGATTGCCCTGTCAGGGGGGGAACGGCGCCGCGTTGAAATTGCCCGGGCACTGGCCAGCCGCCCCTCTTATGTGCTGCTTGACGAACCCTTTGCTGGGATTGATCCGATTGCCATTGGTGATATTCGTGCCCTGGTGCGGCATTTGACCGAGCGCGGCATTGGGGTGCTGATCACCGATCATAATGTTCGCGAAACACTGTCGCTGATTGACCGGGCCTACATCATCTATGATGGCCAAGTTCTCACCGAGGGCACTCCTGATGAAATCGCCGCGAATCAGGAAGTACGCCGGGTCTATCTTGGAGACCAATTTGAACTGTGATGACTTTTGTTGCGCTCTCTTTTCTTTGGGATGTGGCAACTTGACTGTTCATGATGAGTTGATAAGCCCTCTCTTTCCTACGTTGCTGATTTGATATCTCGCCGGGTTTTGTGATAGCCGGAAGAGCAACTTTGGATGCGATTGACAACGGGATTGAGAGAGCAACCCCCAATGCCTGCGACACAAACCGCGGCCGGTCAGGCCAAGGATGCGGCCTCAGCCGTGCCTTCAAAGGCCCCTGTCGAAGCCGGGCCGGTTGCCGCGCAAAAAGACATCGAAGCCCTGCCCACACTTTATGAAAAAGTCGTTTCCCAGGCCGAGGCTTGGCTGAGTGCTCATATGTTGAGCTGGGTCTTTGCCGTGCAAGTTTTGGCGATTATCATCGCGGGCCTTCTGGCCTGGTATTTGACGCGGTCCTTGTCGGGAAAAATCTACGCCTTTGTGCATCGGCGCACCAATGACGATGATCCGTGGCTGCGGCGGATTGCGCAACGGGCGGATGAATTGGTGTTTTTTGCCGGTTTTATGGTGTTGCTCTATGGCTTTGGTTTTACTGTGAAAGCTTTGGGGCAAGAGCATGCCGCGATTTTTGCAACTGCCAATCTGGCCAATGCCTGGATTGTGATCCGGATGGTCTCAACGGTGGTGTTAAACCCGTTCTGGTCCAAACTGTTTGCGGTTTTTGCCTGGACGGTGGCGGCGCTCAATATTTTGGGATTGCTGGGGACGACGGCCAAGATGCTCGACAGTCTGGCCTTTTCCGTTGGGGATACCCGGCTGTCGATCTATCTGATTTTAAAGGCTGTGTTATTGTCAGGCTTGTTGTTGTGGGGCGCCTTTGCGGTGTCGCGCCTGGTTCAGGTTCGGATCGAGAAAATCGACGAACTGACCCCTTCGGTGCGTGAGCTCATCATCAAGGTGCTGCGCTTTGCCTTGATTTTGCTGGCAGTACTGGCCGCCTTGAGTGCCTCGGGCATTGATTTGACAGCCCTTGCGGTGTTTTCGGGGGCGCTGGGCATCGGCATCGGTTTTGGCTTGCAGAAGGTGGTGTCCAATTTTGTCGCAGGCGTGATTGTTTTGCTCGACCGTTCAATTCGCCCCGCTGATGTGATCCAAATTGGCGATACATTTGGGCGGGTTGTCAAGCTGGGATCGCGCTATACTTCGGTGATTACCCGTGATGGTTATGAATATTTGATTCCAAACGAAGATCTGATCACCAAGGAGGTGATCAACTGGTCGTTTTCCGATCGCAATGTTCGCCGCAAGGTGCCCATTGGGATTTCATATGATTCGGATATCGAGCTGGCGCGCAAATTGGTGATTGAGGCGGCGCGTGAAACCCCCCGGATTTTGGATTTTCCTTCACCCCTTTGTCATCTTACCGGCTTTGGGGAGAGTGCGGTTCATCTTGAGGCGCGTTTTTGGCTGTCAGATCCAGAAAATGGTGTCACCAATGCACAAAGTGATTTTTTGCGCAAAGTTTGGGCGAAATTTCGTGAGCATGGTATTGTCATCCCGTTCCCGCAACGGGATGTGAATTTCACGCCCAAGACTCCAATTGAGGTGAAGATTGTTCACCCCTCTCCCCACCCATCCCAAACCAGCCGCGCCCGGCGGCGGCGGCGCCGAGATACAAAAGCTGGGGGGTAAGCCTGTCTCAGCAAATTTGCTGATGGCCCTATCAGCTCAACTTTTCACCAATCCTTGATTGGTTTGATCACGAAAGTAATACCGGAGGTATTTATGATTGACCGCTGATTCTTTCCGAATCCATTTGAATATTATACGTAAATTGGACGGCAGACGAGTCAAGGTCAAGGGCCGCTGGTATAACAATTTTTGTTTTGGAATGTTTTTTAGGCTGGGAGCGGATAGGGGGGATGGAGCTTGTCAGAAAGCTCATAAGTGGCGAGGCGGCGCAGAAAGGCCATGCATTTTTCAAGCTCTGCCTTCTCAATATATTCATCGGGCTTGTGGGCTTGGGCAATGTCCCCCGGGCCGCAGACTACACAGGCGCAGCCAGCTCGTTCAAACAGTCCAGCTTCAGTGCCATAGGAAACCGCAAAAGTTTGCGTTTGTTGACTGCAGCTTAGTGCCAGCGCAATGGCTTCGGAATTGTCACAAGCCCCAAATGCGGGGACATGATGAACTGCGCGGGTGCGGATATCGGCACCGGGGGCCATTTTCTTGATGGTTTTGCGATGCGCCTCACAACGTTGTTCAAAGCTCGCAAGAATATTCTGCCCATCATGACCGGGCAGAAGCCGGCACTCCCAACGGAATTGACAATACCGGGGAATGATATTCTGGGCGGTGCCCCCCGAAATGGTGCCAACGTGCACGGTGCTATAGGGGGGATCGAAACGATGGTTGCCTTCGGATTGCTGTAAGGCTTGGGCTTGCTGTGCCAAGCCGGTGATCAGATCGGCGGCCAGCATGATCGCATTGATCCCTTTTTGTGGGGTGCTTGAATGGGCTTCAAGGCCCTGCACTTGGGTGATGAAAGAGCGAATGCCCTTATGGGCGTCAACCACCCGCATGGCGGTAGGTTCTCCAACGATCACAATGCGCGGCTTTGGGAGCGTCACCCCAAGCTTCTCGATCATCGGGCGTACGCCAGTACAACCGATTTCTTCATCATAGGAAAACAGCAAATGAATGGGACTTGAGCGTTTAGCGTTTTTAAAATACGGGATGCTGGCCAACATGCAGGCCAGAAAACCTTTCATATCTGCGGTGCCGCGGCCATAAAGCCGCCCATCATCCAAGCGCAACCGGAAAGGATCCGAGGTCCAGGGCTGGTCTTTGACCGGAACCACATCGGTGTGGCCGGACAAACCAATGCCCGCATTTCGGGAATCACCTTGAGGCTCGCCAATGGTCACGAAGACACTGGCTTTCTGCCCATCCTTTGAGACAATGCGATGGGGGGTGAGATGGTGCTTTTTAAGGATTTCACAAAGCCAATCGACCAGTTGCAGATTGGAACGATGGCTTATGGTGTCAAAGGCAACGAGCTTTTCCAGATAATATTCCGGGGGGAGATATTCGGATGAAGCGGACATAATGGCTCATTTATCGATGAATTTATCAGTAAAATCTGCTCTTGATATCTTGCCTTGATCAGGCTGACAGTCTCTGGATGATTGGCATCTTCTGGGCCAAACCTGTCCTTACATTCCATGATGAGACACTGGCATTTTCATGGGCTTTGTCAAGGGTTGAAAACCGCTTCGCGGCGCTTGAAAGCGCCCTTGACAAAGCCCATGAAAATGCAAAACCGCTCCATCATGGAATGCAAGGACGGATCTGACACGGTCTCTGTAGAGAGGCGATGAGGATGACTTTTACATTTATTCATTAAATTGCACGGCAGCCTTGGAACTGAAAATTGCGCGGCAGCCTCAGCACTGGACCGCCGCGCTTGGTGTTTTATTCTTTGGAAGGGAAGACGGCGTATAAGGGAATCTCTGATTAAAACAATCTATCCACCGCCTTCCTTGACCGCCCGCCTATGGTTGCCGTGGAAAATGGGCGGGAGCAAGGAAGGCGGTGGCGTAGCAATTTATTTTAGAGGTTCCTAAGGTGTCTTTATCCCCCTCCAATCTATGCAGCAGCCCTTGGCTTTCGTTCGTATACCGTGTGATTTATGAGAAGCTTTAAAGGAATACGAAACGCATCAGCGGTCAATGATCAAGCCTTCCGGTATTAGTTGTCTTTTTTGGGGAAGCGGAATTTTTCATGGCAGCCCTTACAACTTTGAAACACGCTGTTCATGGCCTCTGGAAATTCCATTTCGTCTTCTGCCTTGCCGATCTCGACAATCTTGGCCGCCGCTTTTTTCGCCGTGTCAAACGCTTTCATGAAAGTGGCGTTGTCCGTCCAGATTTCCGGTTTGGCGCGGCTTTTGTCGGAAAGTGATCCTTTGGGAAAGAGTTTTTCGGCCTTGTCTAGATTGTCCTTGATCATTTGCGCGGCCGCGGCGATCTCTTGGCCATTGAAGGGCGCCTCGTTTTTGAGGACCTTGACCAATTTGCCAAGCTGTTGGCCAATCTCCTCCATCAGAGTGTGGCGTTCTTTGATGACATCACCGGCTTGTGCCGGGCCTGTGCCCCAAACTATCGCCCCCCCAATTGCCAGAGCTACCCAAAATTGTTTCAACTGAGAAAACATCACACCACCCTCCTGTTTGAGTTCCCTTTGCGGAGTTGTTCTTACTCTCCATTTCTCCATTTGCAAAGCTTGGCTGTCCTTAGCGTATGTTACAGCAGACAGGCGAGTGGTCAAGGCTTCATCAAGGCTTCATCAAACCAAGCGCTTCCGAGATCGGGATTTAGCCGCGGCAAGGCAGGGGATTGGCATTTCTGGGAAATTTAGATAGAAAGTTCAAAATTATGACAGAAATATATCATGTAAACAGTTGATTAGAACTGTAGGTTTTTATGTTTTCTTTTGGAAGAATTCTTTCTCTTCTGTTTATTGTCATTGGTTGTTTGGGAGCGCCCATGACCGGGCAAGCCTCTGCGCCGCCACGGTTGTTTGGGCTCAGTATCGGCATCAACGACTATCCCGGCGATGACAATGATCTTTTGGGGGCTGTTGCCGATGCCCGCGATATTGCGCTTACCTTGCGCCGTCTTGGGGCCACACGTGCCGAGCAACTGATCAATCAGGCGGCCCATAAAGCGGCGATTATGGAACGTTGGCGGGCTTTACTGGCCGAAGCGCGTGCCGGGGATACCATTGTTTTCAGCTTTGCCGGGCTTGGCGGGGTGGAACCAGCTCCTGCAGACGCGGCCGGGGGAACCAAGCGCCAAAATGAAAATTTTCTGTTGGCAGGTTATGCGGCAACTGGGCCAGCGACCAATGAACGTATTGTCGATGACGAGCTTTGGACCTGGTTCCTGGAGGCAGAACGCAAGGGGGTAAGAGTTCTCTTTGTCGCCGATACCTGTCACCGAGGAGCGTTGCAGCGCCAGGGAAATGCGAAAAGGCTGCGTTTGCGTGCCGGCACTTTTCCGCCGCCCATTGAGGATCAACTTCTGCTCCCTCCGGCGATTGCTGCGCGATGGAAGCCTATAGACTTTCGGCACGTTTTGTTTCTGCGGGCTTCCGAACCCGCATATTGCGTCTCTGAAG
>WGBT01000384.1 GCA_015494185.1 Hyphomicrobiales bacterium
CTGACCTCGTCATTGCGAACGACGCGCTCTCCCAACTGAGCTACGGCCCCCTTTTCTAATATTCCACATTCCAAACTTCCATGGTTCTGTCAAGGGTTGAAAAAAATAGCATACCAGCATATTTATCATTACACCTCATGCTTTCTGTATCCCTTTGGGATTTTTCCATAAATCAAACAGTATATAAGTTAAGTCCGGCGCTCTCAATATTGGAGTGCGTGGATGGTTCTACAGCTCCATCCGCGCCCTTTGATCTTGAGAGAACTGCTGCCTGCATATCTTAAGACTGTATTATTAATTTAATTATGCGGATAATAGCAGCGGTTCTTAATATTAAATTTTAACCATTACATTCATTGGTTCGGTCCCCTTCCATATCGCCCCTATATTTGTAGCACCTTGAGGAAATATATCAGCTGGTAAACTTAACCGGACGGGTGACCTGAATATCTGAAATAAAGACCACGCCGGAATGCTCTTCATAAAATGGGGCAAGACCCTCCAGAATCACCGGCACCAGATCATCTGGTACGGCAACAATAATCATATCCAACACATCCTCTTCGTTGAACATGATGTGGCCTTCATGATACCCGTGGTTGCCCTTACCCGAAAGATTGTTGACGATGGTATAGCCGCTCACGCCGGCCCGGTCGAGCAAATCGGTTGCAAAGCCCAAATGCTCACCTTCAAGAATGATTTCCAGTTTCTTCAAGGGGCTGAATTGCAGGTTCTTCATGATGTGACCATCTCCTCGCGCAGGGATTGAGAAGCTTGGTATGTCTCCCATTCCACTTCATTATAAATATGGATCAAAGCCGTTTGCGGATCGATAATAACGAGACGGATCCAACCATTGTTCACCAGCTGCTTAACGGCTGAAACCTGGGAAATGGCTTCAAGGGCAGCCGCAAAGGGCGCCTCAATAACGGTCATCAAACGCAATGGTTGATGATAGGGAAAACCACGGTCCAACACGGTTTGCGCTGGCAGGCCGGTGCGTAAATCACTGAGATTGCCGGTCATCACACCAAAGCGGCCCGTGACATTGTGATAGATCTTGCTGCCTGAACCAAACCGTTCATTATCGACGGCAGAAAAATAGTGCTCCATATTGATCCATTGGCCAACCACCAGTGGCCCGGTGAGGATATTTTCCAACAACCGGTTTTTGCGATCAACCCGATAATCATAAGAATGCAAGAAAGCTCGGCCATCAAGAGCCAAATGCCGGGTCAAGGCGCGCCGGCCAATGATGAAATAGGCATTGCGTGCCAGCCCCCATTCCGGACGCACTTGCGACCAATCCATCGAATTGCGTTCCGCAGCCTTGAAGGCAGCCAGCGGATCGTGTTTGCTAGGATGAATTTGCAGACTGGGCAGGCGTTCCTGAGCGCACAGCCGGGCGGCGGAAACCAGCCCCGTACGCAGCCGGTCTAAATAAATCAGATGCGTGGGCGGTAACAGCTCCAGATCATGCAGCGTAATTTCATCGGTGGTCGTATTATGCAAAGCTGGCATAAACCAGGTATCATTGGGGATTTTGATTCCCTGTTGCAAAAGCCGCTGGCGAACCGCAGGTTTATTGGCCATTTGCGCCAGCACGCGGGCATTGACCAAACCGTGGGCGCCACCACAGGCACCGCAGTCGAGTGCCGACTCATAGGGGTTGTTCTCTGAAGTGCTGCCATGCCCCACAAGCAGGACAAAACGCGAAAAATTCTCGGTAAGACCGATTGAACTTAGCGCCTGGCTGACAAAACCGACCTGTTCTTCCAGCGAGAACCCAATCCGGCCAAGCTGTTCCAGTTGCTGACGGGCGAAAGATGGATTGATACGATAAGTTTTCCGCAAACGGTTGACCAGATCGTCAACCCGCTCTTCACTCAACCGCAATTGCTTTACAAGTTCAGGCACCAGATCAACGTGGCCAAGCGCCACTTCACGCAGCGCACGAACAATATCATCGGTAATCTGTTCGGTTGACAGACCCAGCTCACTTTCCAGGGCTTCGGCGATAACAGCCCGCTGCACTGCGCGAATGATTGAATCCGCCTGTTCCCGGCTCAGCTTGTCGATCAGCAAATGGGTATGTGGCTTGTTCGGATAAAGACGCTTCCGCCATCGATTGTAAAGGCGCGGCGCTATTGTCTTACCGATCATATCGAAACCGAAAAGCAGGCCAATCGCTTCAACTGTCACAAAGGGCGTAAAAATATTTTCCTTTAATTCATGGGTCGCATGACCAAGTGTTGAAAACACCGCTTCATCACTCCATACCGAAGCGGAAATTTCCAGCACCAGGTTTTTAGGGGTGAGCAGAACCGGACACAGATGCGCCTCGCTTCCTTTACCAAGTTCAATCAGGCTCACCGGCACACCAAAAAAGCCAGCGATCCCAAAGGTCTGATAATCCCCCACCGACTCCAAATGCCGGCGAATACGTTCGGAACGGGTATCAATGCAGAAGGCGGCCTGAACAAAAGGCCGTTTTACCCGTGGCGATGGGGGCTCGACATTGACCTGTTTTACCAAATCATTAAGCGCTTTGGCCTCCATGGCACGCAACCAGACCATGCCTTCTTGAGATTCGAGGGTGATGAGAATATCCAGTAACCGAGCAAACTCTTCCTTAGAC
>WGBT01000385.1 GCA_015494185.1 Hyphomicrobiales bacterium
GCACCGCAACATGGCTTTCATCCACGAACAACAGACAGTCATCGGGCAAATATTCAAACAGGGTCGGCGGCGGTTCGCCAGGCTTGCGGCCGGTCAAATAGCGCGAATAGTTTTCGATTCCGGCGCAGGAACCGGTGGCCACCATCATCTCGATATCGAAATTGGTGCGCTGTTCGAGCCGTTGCGCTTCCACCAGCTTGTTTGCTGAGTGAAGTTCGGCCAATCGCTCCTTCAACTCTTTTTGAATGCCGCGTATCGCCTGATCGAGGGTTGGGCGCGGTGTGACATAATGGGAATTGGCATAAAGCTTGATGCTTTCAAGGGTCTTGATCTTTTCGCCGGTCAGCGGGTCAAATTCTGCCAGCTCGTCGATCTCGTCGCCAAACAGCGAAATCCGCCAGGCCCGGTCCTCCAGATGTGCGGGAAAAATCTCGATGGTATCACCACGGACGCGAAAACTGCCGCGCTGAAAGTCGAGATCGTTGCGTTTGTAATGCAGTTCGACAATGTCGCGGATCAAGGCGCGCTGGTCATAGCTTTGGCCCTGATGAAGCGACAGGGTCATCTCGACATAGGTTTCAACCGAGCCAATACCATAGATACAGGACACCGAGGCGACGATGATCACGTCATCACGCTCGAACAGCGCCCGGGTGGCGGCATGGCGCATCCGGTCGATCTGCTCATTGATCTGGCTTTCCTTCTCGATATAGGTGTCAGACCGCGGCACATAGGCTTCCGGCTGGTAATAATCATAGTAGGAAACGAAATATTCCACCGCGTTATCGGGAAAGAAGCTTTTGAATTCGCCGTAAAGCTGGGCGGCAAGGGTTTTGTTGGGCGCAAGGATCAGGGCCGGGCGTTGGGTCTGTTCGATGATATTGGCCATGGTGAAGGTTTTGCCCGAGCCGGTGACGCCAAGCAGCACCTGGCTGGCCATACCATCTTTGAGGCCTTCGACGAGCTGCTTGATGGCTTCTGGTTGATCGCCGCTTGGTTTGAAGTCCGAGTGGATTTTGAACGGAATGCCGCCCTCGGTTTTTTCTGGACGGGCGGCTTTTTTGGGCACAAAGGGACGCCAGCTTGCCGGTGGGGATACCAGCGGATGGTTGGCAATCAAGGGCATTTGGGCGACTTTGGCAAAGTCTGTGGATCGTTTCGGTGTCGGCATATGGGGGAATATGCGCGATCCGGGCCGAAATTTCCAGGGGCAATCGATTCTAGTGGCAGCATTCAGACCGTTTCGAGACGCCTCGCAATGGCTTTTCGCTTGAGGCTTATGACAGCTTCCTATGACAAGAAGCCTGCTTCCTTTTCACCAAAAGGATGGCTTGGGGGCATTTGCCTTTATTGGGGGGCTTACTTCTATCTGAATTTATACATCTGGGCATGAGAAGTTGTTTCTAAGTATTATTTTTATAAATTAAGTAAAAATAAGTTTTTATTGTCATATTCTTCTTGTAAATATAAGAAAGCTCCGGGAATATTGCCTGATATGACCTTGGAAATTTTGCCGATCGAAGAAATCAAGCCGCATTATGATGCCATTGTGGTTGGCTCTGGCTATGGGGGAGGGGTCGCGGCATCGAGGTTGGCGCGGGCCGGGCTTTCGGTCTGTGTGCTTGAACGCGGCCGGGTGTTTGCGCCGGGTGATTTCGACAATTCGTTGCGGGGGCTGATTTCAGAGTTGCAATTGAGTGGGCGAAAATGGCGCTTTGGCCGGCCGGATGGGTTGTTCGATCTGCGGGTTGGGGCGGATATCAGCGTGCTGATGGGCTGTGGTCTGGGAGGCGGTTCCCTGATCAATGCGGCGATTGCCTTGCCGCCGGATTTGAAACGGCTGGCAGAGCCGGGCTGGCCGGCAGCGATTACAGGCGATGGGCTGTTGGCAGAGGCCACCGCCCGGGCCGAGCGGATGTTAGGGATATCGCCCCATCCCGCCGCGGCACAATTTGCAAAGTTCAAAGCGCTTCGACAGGCCGCCGCGGAACTTGGGGAAACCGCCAGCCCTGCGCCCGCTGCGATCAGCTGGAAGACCCATGTCAATCGCGCCAATGTCCGGCAATTGGGATGCATCAATTGCGGAGATTGCTGGTCCGGCTGCAATATCGGCGCCAAGAATAATGTGGCGCGGACCTATCTGCCCGATGCGGTGCATTTTGGCGCTGAACTGTTTTGCAATGTCCGGGCGGATCATGTGAGACGCGATGGGCGCTATTGGCGGGTTTATTTCGACCGTAATGAGGCCCCCCGCCGCGGTTCTGATGCTGAGGGTGAGCCGGCTCTCGAGGCGGGTTCGGTGCTGGGGGATATCGTGGTGTTGGCAGGGGGCGTGTTTGGCACCACGGAACTGTTGATGCGCTCACGCCAACGCGGCCTTTACGTCTCGCCCCGGCTTGGCGAGCGGTTTTCTGCCAATGGCGATGATATGGGAATCGTCAGTGCTGCGCGAAGGCCGATGAATGCGGTGGCGGTGGGTTTTCCCAATAAACGTCCTGATGTAGCACCGCCTGGTTCCAACTGTCTTGGCCTGATACGTGTGAAAAGGTCCGATCAAGAGGGGGATGAAGACGATCCTTCAGGGGCATCGATTCTGGTCCAAGATGGCGCCATGTTGCCGTTGATGGCGCGTCTGGCGCCGCTGAAAATGCTGCTGCGCGGCAAGCTGGGCGGGGCGTTGGAAGCCGCCTTGAGCGGTTTTTATGGGGGGCCGCTGGCACGCTCTGGGCCGTTTTATCTGATCGGTGATGATCGTGCCCGTGGGCAACTGAAGATGGTCCGCAACCGGCTGCTGCCCGATTGGCCGGGGATTGATCAGGAAGCTTGTTTTCGGCATGGCGAAGCGGTGATGCAGCGGATCGGCGCGGCGCTTGGTGGCGATTTCGTGAAAAATCCGTTGACCGATAAAATCCTGGGCGGACGGAAGATCACCGTGCATCCTCTGGGCGGATGTTCAGTGGGGGAGAGGGCCGCGGACGGGGTGGTGAACCACAAGGGGCAGGTCTTTCGCGACGATGGAACGGGGGCGGCTGCGGTTCATGAGGGGCTTTATG
>WGBT01000386.1 GCA_015494185.1 Hyphomicrobiales bacterium
AACCTGATCGCCGCGGCCTACGCCCGCAAGACGCAAAGCCAAATGCAGCGCCGCGGTGCCACTACTTAATGCAACGGCATGGGAAAAGCCCGTGACTTCACATAACCCCTCCTCAAAACGCCTGAGCATAGCCCCCGCAGGCGCAATATAATTGCTGGCAAAGGCTTCTTTTACCAAGGCCAGCTCATGCCCGCTCATATGCGGGGGGGAGAGAAAAATCGGCTTATCTTGGGTTTCGCTCATTCACGTCTGAACTGGTATGGCACATCTGACTGGTATGGCACGCCTGGCGGATGGGGAGCACTCATTAACGAACGGCCTCAGACGGCCGTAGAGTAGAAATGACGGACCGTATATCGTCGTTGTGAGGTCACTGCAACAGCCCCCATCTTCATCCACCCCAATCACCAGAAGGCGCCCGTCATTATCCTTATACCCTCCCTGGTACTAAAGGCAAAAATTGGCGTGCATAAAACGATGAGGTCAGGTGATTGTGCTGAGGAGTGCTTAATACCTTAACATGAAGGGCTCTTAAATAATTAAATCGTATGGTTGGTGTAACTGTTATGGTTGGTGCCCCTGGCCTGACTCGAACAGGCACGTCCTCACGGACAACGGATTTTGAGTCCGTCGCGTCTACCAATTCCGCCACAGGGGCTAATTCAATTAGTTTCTACAAAAAGGCCGAAACAGCAAATTCTTATTTGCGTATTACACCACTGGTTTGGGCATTACACCACCTAGGCTTTTCACACCACCTGGCTGGGCTGGCTTTTCACACCACACCACCTGGTTTTTTCACACCCGCCCACTTTAGCTTGCTGCCGCTATCCCTACCTCGGATAACCAAGTTAGAGATTTGGGATGATAACCAGATCAGACCTGACGTCAACCGGTTTGCGGCATCTTTGCGGCATCAAAGCAACAGATTCACAAATTTAATGCCCTTTCTCTAGCCAAAAACTGGCATTACACTTGCAAGCCAAGTCATTTGCATACAGCATAATCAAATTCAACAATTGAGATAGCAAACACCATGGCACGTTTTCAAGTCTTTGGGGGGCAAAAAACAACACATTTCATCATTCCTGCATTTTTAACCAGTCTGATCCCTTTCAGCCCTTTGGCCGCGCTGGGGACAGCCTCAAGCGCAGCCGCTGAAGTTTCCCGAAACACTTCAGCCAATGAACGGCTGTTACGCTGTCAATCGCAAACCGGCCTGGCCCAGATACGCGCCTGCACGGCGGCCCTGGCAATCACAGGGCTGACCGAACAACAAAAGGCGGTCGTGCATTTTTATCGTGGGTTGGCTCGTTTTGAGGCGAAGAAATATCCACTCGCAATCATGGATTACAGCAAGGCTGTGCTCTATGAGCCCAAATTTGCCGCCGCCTACAACAATCGCGGTTTCACCTATTTGACTTTGGGGCAACTCGGCCGGGCCGAAAAAGATTTCACCGCCGTATTGGCCATAGAGCCCGATCATCAACGGGCTTTGTCCAATCGCGCCGTGGTTTTGGAAAAGCAAAAGCGCTTTGCCGAAGCCGCACGCGACTATACTGCATTGATCAAGCGCTTCCCCCACCGCTACGCTTATCGTTTGGCGCGTGGCCATGCCCTTTATCAATCAGGGTCAATAGCAGCAGCGATTGCCGACTTTTCTGATTATATCATGGCCCAACCTTATGACCCGGAAGGGTTCTATCTCCGCGCTCTTGCATATCAAACCCAAGGCCAACAGCAAGCCGCATTGGAAGATTTCAAGCGCGCCTTGGCGCTGCGTCCCAAACGGGCGGAGATATTGGCGGCACGGGCCTATAGCTGGCTGCAGATCAACCAACCGCTCAAAGCCCTTGCGGATCTCAACCAAGCCCTCAAAGCCCAGCCGAATTTTATTTATGCCTACCAACTGCGTGCCGGCCTTTGGCGTCAGCAAGGAAAACATCAAGCTGCGATCAACGATTACAGCCGCGCGCTTGAATTAACCCGTCAACAAAGTAAACACGACACGGCAAAACAAATCGAATGGCTCATTGCCCGTGCCTGGTCCTACGCCAAAACAGGCGCTTTTCAGGCTGCCATTCGTGATGCCGGGCAGGCGCTGGCCCTTGATCATAACAACATGGAAGCGCTGATCGCCCGCGGTCATTTTTTCACCGAAATTCGTGATTTCAAAGGGGCTGTGGCCGATTTCAGCCATGTGCTTGAGCTCATAACCCGCCCCTCGGCCCGGCAAGCAGACCCGGCACAACCATCTCAAAGCCCCGCAAAGGCCCCTCATCAAATCAAAGCGCAAATCTTGAACAGCCGAGCCTGGGCCTATTTTCTCTGGTCGCGCCAAGACCCCGAAAACAATCTTGGCCTGCTTGCAAAAGCGCTGAGCGACATCAACCATTCGCTGCGCCTGCAGCCGGACAATGGTTATGCCAGAGACACCCGGGGCTGGATCATGATCGCGCTCGAACGGCCTGACCAAGCCTTGGTGGATTTCCAATATGCGCTGGCCGTTCATTCACACACACCTGTTACCATTTATACCGGCATAGGCCACGCCCACCAGCTGCGCGGGGATCTCGAAGCAGCATACAAA
>WGBT01000387.1 GCA_015494185.1 Hyphomicrobiales bacterium
ATGGCGTTTTTGGTCTTGGGGCTGGGAAGCCAGGCGCCGGTCATCGTTGATGATGTTTCGATGATCGATACCAGTTTTCCAACCTTTATCACGCTGCTTAGCGGATTGGGGGCGCAATTGGAAGCTGCGGCATGATGCCCCCGGCCTGAGGGCAGAAGAGGGCGTTTGCGAAAGGAGACGGACAGCTATGGGCCTGGTGATAGCGGTTGATGGGCCGGCGGCGTCGGGGAAGGGGACCTTGGCCCGGCGGATTGCCCGTGAACTGGGACTGCGCTATCTCGATACCGGTGCGCTTTACCGGGCCGTGGCCCGTGATGTCTTGCAAAAGGGGCTGGCGTTGGAGGACGAGGCGGCGGCGGTGGCCGCGGCGCAAAATCTCGATCTCAATAGTCTCGGTGATCCCGCTTTACGAGATCAACGGGTGGGGGCGGCCGCCTCGAAAGTGGCCCAAATGCCATCGGTGCGGGCGGCCTTGTTGCAGTTGCAACGCCGTTATGCCCGCGATCCGAAAGGGGCGGTGCTCGATGGGCGGGACATTGGAACCGTGGTCTGCCCGGATGCGCCCGTTAAACTCTTTGTGACCGCAGCGCCAGAAATCCGCGCCAAGCGGCGCCTGGCAGAGCTTCGTGCCCGGAATATTCCAGCCCGTTACGAAGATATTTTGGCGGAAATCAAAAGCCGGGATCAGCGTGATGAGAACCGTGCCTCTTCGCCGTTGAAACCCGCTGAAGATGCCTACTTGCTTAATACCACGAATTTGGATATAGAAGAGACTTATCAGGCCGCTATGACTTATATCATGTCCATCACCGGTCCATCGGGGTGCACGTCGTGATTGGGGTGCGCCCTTTTGCGTATTTGATCTTTGTTGCGGCTGATGGTGATTCATCTTGCTGATGGGTAATGGAGATGGTCAACGCGGTCGTGTTTTTAGAAGTTTTTAGAACATGTGGTTAGATGGGGCATGTCTTCTGATCGTATTACGGGGCGCAGCTTTTGGCGCGCTGTGAGATGCCAGGGGAGATGCTAGATCGTCACCATCTGACCATGAACGGCAACCAAGCGTTAGTCCGCCAGACGGCAACCGGAATGACGATCTGGAACCGAAGGATTTCGGGAACGAAAATGGGGCGGCTGACGAACGACAGACTGAGCGATAGGATGTGACCATGCGCCAGCTAACAGTAGAGAAATGGGCTTTTGCCGTCGAAGCCTTGAAACAGGAACTTTAATGACCGATACGCCAACCAGTGAACTCAACCCAACCCGCGAAGAATTCGCCGCTCTTCTCGAACAATCTCTTGCCAACAACAGCTTGAAAGAAGGCACGGTCGTCAAAGGCCGTGTGGTCGCCATTGAAAAAGATTTGGCGGTCATCGATGTTGGTCTTAAAACCGAAGGACGGGTGCCGCTGAAGGAATTCGCCGGACCAGGGCAGGAACCCAATTTGTCGGTTGGCGATGAGGTTGAAGTTTACCTGGAACGCATCGAAAATGCCCTGGGCGAAGCGGTGTTGAGCCGTGAGAAGGCGCGCCGTGAGGAAAGTTGGGCCCGGCTTGAGAAACTTTATGAGGCCGGTGAAAAGGTGGAAGGGGTTATCTTCAATCGGGTCAAGGGTGGCTTTACCGTCAATCTCGATGGGGCCGTGGCCTTCTTGCCGGGCAGTCAAGTCGATGTTCGCCCGGTTCGCGACATCACGCCCTTGATGAATATTCCGCAACCTTTCCAAATCCTGAAAATGGATCGCCGCCGCGGCAATATCGTCGTTTCCCGCCGTGCTGTCTTGGAAGAAACCCGTGCCGAGCTGCGTAATGAGATCGTCTCGCAGCTCGAAGAAGGAAAAGAGGTTGAGGGCGTCGTCAAGAACATCACCGATTATGGCGCCTTTATCGATCTGGGCGGGATTGATGGTCTGTTGCATGTAACAGACATGGCCTGGCGCCGTGTCAGTCATCCCAGTGACATCATCAGTGTCGGCGATACGGTCAAAGTGCAGATCTTGCGGATCAATCCGGAGACGCAGCGCATTTCCTTGGGGATGAAACAGCTGGAAGCCGATCCTTGGGAATCGGTGGAAGCCAAATATCCCATTGGCGCTCGTGTGAAG
>WGBT01000388.1 GCA_015494185.1 Hyphomicrobiales bacterium
GATCGAGGCCGCCAATGAATATGTTTGCGGCACCATGACCCTGGAAGGCGCGCCAGGCTTGAAAGAAGAGCATCTGCCGGTGTTTGATTGCGCCAATCCTTGTGGCGCCAAAGGCAAGCGCTTCTTGTCGGCCGAAAGTCATATTAAAATGATGGCTGCGGCGCAACCCTTCATTTCCGGGGCGATTTCCAAGACCATCAACATGCCCAATTGCGCCACCGTCGAGGACTGCAAGAAAGCCTATGAACTGTCGTGGAAAATGGGGCTTAAGGCCAATGCCCTTTACCGCGATGGTTCGAAACTCTCACAGCCATTGAACGCCCAACTGCTGGCTGACGACGAAGACGAGGCCGATGCCATCGTCGAGGATCTTGCGGCCAACCCGGCGTCAGGCCAGCGCGCCACCATCGTCGCCGAACGGGTGGTTGAACGGGTGATCGAACGGGTCCGGCTGAAAGCCGAGCGCGAACGCCTGCCCGACCGCCGCAAAGGCTATACCCAAAAAGCAACGGTTGGCGGCCACAAGGTGTATTTGCGAACCGGGGAATATGATGACGGCCGGATTGGCGAGATTTTCATCGACATGCACAAGGAAGGGGCCGCCTTCCGCTCATTGATGAATAACTTTGCCATCGCGGTTTCGCTGGGCCTGCAATATGGCGTGCCGTTGGAGGAATTCGTCGAGGCTTTCATCTTCACCCGCTTTGAACCCCATGGTTTGGTGCAAGGCAATGATACGATCAAAAATGCCACCTCGATCCTCGACTATGTGTTCCGGGAACTGGCGGTTTCCTATCTGGGACGTCATGATCTGGCCCATGTCGATCCAGCCAGCATTGGCAACACCGTTGTCGGTGATGGCAAGGATGAAGACAATCCGCTGGCAGGGCCGGCCATATCGGCGTCACGCTTCATGAGCCGTGGCCTGACCCGCGGCCAGGTGGGCGGCAATCTGGTGGTCGTTCAACAGCCGCCCCAACAGGCCCAGGCGGCAGTGGCGACGGCCGCGGCCGCAACAGCTTCACCCGGCAGCCGCGAAGCGGCGGTGAACGTCCCTGTGGTCTCCGGTCATGGCTCAAATCACGGTTATGTCACCGATGGCGCAACAGCGCTGGCGATGACCCCGGCCAATGATCGTTTCCATATGGAGGACCGCGCCAATGAGCTGCGTGCTGCGGCTCGCATCAAAGGCTATGAGGGAGAAGCCTGCTCAGACTGCGGGAATTTCACCCTGGTTCGCAATGGCACCTGCCTGAAATGCGACACCTGCGGCGCTACCAGCGGCTGCTCATAAGCCGCCATCTGGGGGAAAGCGGGGACTTCCTCGCTTCTCTCCTTCTCTTGCATGACAGAACGAAATCGAAAATGTGCCTGTTTAGAGAACCTTATTAAGGAAGTCCAGCGTATTAAAAAAAACCTTCTTCCACAAACATGACCAGATCCGTCCTTACCTTCCATGGTGAGACACTGGCATTTTCCTAAACTTTGTCAAGGGCCGCTGAAAGCGGCCGCGAAGCGGTTTCACCCTTGACAAAGTTTAGGAAAATGCAAAAACGCTCATCATGGAAGGTAAGGACAGGTTTGGACAGAAGAGTTGTGCGAGTCGCTTGCGGCATGGTCAGGGGGCTTAATCGGTACAGGCTTTGTGATTAGATGATGGAACGTATGCTTGAAAAACTGCTTTATGCAAGCCGCTGGCTGTTAGCGCCGGTCTATATCGGCCTGGCGCTGGCGATTTTGATGATCGGCGTCAAATTCTTTCAGGAATTGTGGCATGTCGCCCCTGTATTGATGTCCATGAAAGAATCCGACCTGGTGCTGTTGGTCCTGACCTTGGTCGATATTGCGCTGGTGGGCGGATTGTTGGTGATGGTGATGTTTTCTGGTTATGAAAACTTCATTTCACAAATCGATATTGATGACGACTCGAAGAAATTATCTTGGTTGGGCAAGCTGGATACCGGCTCCCTGAAACAAAAAGTCGCCGCCTCCATCGTTGCCATTTCCTCAATTCACCTTCTCAAAGCCTTCATGAATGCCGAGAAAATCGAAAATGACAAGCTGATGTGGTATGTCATCATTCATCTGACTTTCGTACTCTCGGCCATGGGCATGGCCTTCATCGACCGCCTCAATCGGAAATCCTGACAGGTCCTGGACGTCAGGCGGTGATCTCTTCATCAAGGTTGATATCAACCATGATGTCAGCAGCAAGGGTTTCCAGCGCCTCACGCAACGCTGTCATATCAAGCTCTTCCGGCAAACGAATTTCGGCGCGGGCCGTAAACATCGGCTCGCCCGACAGGCTGGCGGTGAACACCTTGGTTTCCAGCTGCTCGAGATTGACGCTCATCCGGGCCAGCACCCGGGTGACCTGATGCACAATCCCGGTATGATCAAGACCAGTCAGCTCCAGCCGGGCACGAGGCCCGCTTTGCGATATCACAGGCTGCCCGGCTTTACAGACCGTGATTGTCATGGTTTCACCAGACAGTTTTTCAAGCGCATCCTGCAACGCATCGGCCCGGTCTTCGGGCACCTGCACCCGCAACAGACCGGCAAATTCACCACACAGCCGCGCCATCGAACTTTCCACCCAGTTGCCGCCATGCTGTGTGACGATCTCGGCGATTTGTTCGACCAGACCGGGCCGATCCTTGGCCAACATCGTAATGACAATATCTTTCGGCATTTTCACGCTCCCCCCATACGGCAGACGGCTTTTAAAGGACTAATACCTCCGCCCCTTGGCCTTTCTTCGTATACCGCTCAATTTATGCAGAACTTTCAAGGGGATACGGAAATCATCAGCGGTCAATGATAAATCCCTCCGGGATAAAATTCTTGCTGTTTGAGCCAGCAAAGGATGTCTTCGACAACGATCTGCCAGCCCGGCTCCCCCAGCACCCAATGGGCATGGTTGGGCAATTCAAGATAGGTGGCGCGATCCCCATAACGGCTGGCGATCTTGCGGACCAAGCCCGGCGGCGTTATGCCATCATGACGGCCTGCAACCACCAGCAAGGGACAGCTGACCTTTTCGGCAGGAACCTTTGCAGCCCGTTTGGGATCGAGATACCACAGGCCGATTTCAGCAATGGCCCGGCCGGACTCCCACACCCCCTGATCATAAAGTTCGCGCGCTTGCTGTTCGGACAGGTGCACAAAGACGGTACGGCGCGCGTGGGCAAAACTGCGGCCATGGGGTTTTTGCCAAAATTTCCAGGTCGTGAGCACCGGCCAAAAGGCGGCGATCACACTTGGATAGAAATTCGGCAGGCCAGCTGGCGGTGCCGGTGTCAACAACACCGCGGCCGTGGCCAACCCCCGCGCCGCCAATAATTGCGCCAGCAGTCCACCCATGGAATGGCCGATCAGAATGGGAGTGGCGGGCAGTGTCTCGATCAGGGCGGCCAAATCATCGACATAATCTGTCAGGGAAGTGGTGCCCAACGCCTCAGGCGGCGGTCCTTTCGGATCAACATCATGATGGCGAAGCGCTGGCGTGTGTACCTCATAGCCTGCCGCTTCCAAGACGGGCTTGTAATTGTCCCAGACCGAGGGCGTGGCCCACATGCCATGG
This sequence comes from Hyphomicrobiales bacterium, assembly GCA_015494185.1. GTDB lineage: Bacteria > Pseudomonadota > Alphaproteobacteria > Rhizobiales > S144-35 > S144-35. The sequence goes on from WGBT01000388.1 coordinate 3,584, forward strand.
ATCAACACCAAAGGCGGTGGCATAACGCGGTGCCCTCCTCAAATGATGGCCGATCGAAGAACTCTTGGTGTCGAGGACACTTGGAATAATACTGAAGGTCTTTATCGTTGACCTTCCCAAGCTTTCCGTATCCCTTCGAAGATTCCAAATAAATTGAAGGGTATACGAAGCAAGGCCAAAGGCCAATGGTATAATGCTCCCCCCTTTGGGATCACTGCGCTGCAACCGGCTTTGCCCGAGGTTCCGCTTCGGCGCCAATTTTTTCCGGCTTCGGCATGGCCATGATATTATACCCGCAATCGACGAAATGCACTTCACCGGTGACAGCACCTGAAAGATCCGACAACAAATAGAGCGCAGAGCCGCCCACCTCATCAAGGGTTGGGGTGCGTTGCAGCGGCGCATGTTCTTTTTGATAATTGAACAAAATGCGGGCGTCTGCAATACCCGCCCCGGCCAAGGTCCGCATCGGACCGGCAGACAAGGCATTGACGCGGATCCCTTGGGGACCGAAATCGGCTGCCAGATAACGCACGCTGGCTTCAAGCGCGGCCTTGGCCACCCCCATCACATTATAACGCGGCACCACCTTGGTCGAGCCCCCATAGGTCAAGGTGAGCATCGCCCCGCCATCGGGCATGAGATCAGCGGCGCGGCGGGCGACTTCGGTGAAGGAAAAGCAGGAAATCACCATAGTATGGATGAAATTTTCCCGGCTGGTATCGGCATAGCGGCCTTTGAGCTCATTGCGATCGGAAAATGCCAAGGCATGCACCACGAAATCAAGCTTGCCCCAAGTCTCACGCACCGCCTTGAACACGTTATCGACACTGTCGATATCCTCCACATCGCACGGCACAATGATCTTCGAGCCCAGCCCCTCGGCCAATGGGACAGCACGGCGGCCAAAAGCGCCATCTTGGTAAGAAAACGCCAATTCGGCCCCATGGGCGTGCAACATCTTGGCAATTCCCCAGGCAATGGACCGGTCATTGGCGACGCCCATGATGAGCCCGCGTTTACCTGCCATAATCGGGCCCGGGCTTGCTGTCTCATTTCCGCTCATGTCATTTTCCTCAACATTTCAAGGCGCGTCTTCAGATTTGGCGCGTCACATTCATCTTTTGCCCCATTTTACCCCATTTTACCCCATTTTACCCCGTTTTGCCCCGCACTCTCTCGCTGCTGGAAAAAATCTGCAAGTTACGGCTGTTGTTTTAGTAAAAAGGCCCAATAAATGAATTCGCAAATAAAACGTAAATAAAAAACGGGTCAACCGTGATATTTGCCCAAAATCAAGGTTGCATTGGTTCCACCAAAGCCAAAACTATTTGACATCACACTATTGATCTCGATGTTGTCTTGGCGTTCGCGAAGAATTGGAACATCGGCAAATTCTGGGTCAAGATTTTCGATGTTCGCCGATTCACACAGAAAACTGTTATTCATCATCAACACCGAATAGATCACTTCCTGTACCCCGGTTGCGCCCAGCGAGTGACCGGTCAAGGATTTGGTGGCGCTGATCATCGGAATATCATCCCCAAACACTTCACGCACGGCGGCGATTTCTCTGGCATCGCCAATCGGAGTCGACGTGCCATGGGGATTGATATAATCAATTTTACGGTCAAGCCCCTTGCCATCCATCCCCGCCAGGGCCAATTTCATGCAGCGCACCGCCCCTTCGCCAGAAGGAGCCACCATGTCAAAACCATCGGAATTGGCGCCATAGCCTAGCACTTCCGCATAAATCTTGGCGCCGCGGGCCTTGGCATGTTCGAGTTCCTCCAAAACCACCACCCCAGCGCCACCGGCAATCACAAAACCGTCCCGGTCCGCATCAAAGGCACGGCTGGCTTTTTCCGGCGTGTCGTTGAATTTGGAAGACATGGCGTTCATGCCATCAAACAGCACCGACATGGTCCAATCCAAATCTTCGCTCCCACCGGCAAAGATGACATCCTGCTTGCCGAACTGGATCAATTCAGCCCCATTGCCAATGCAGTGAGCCGAGGTGGAACAGGCCGAGGTGATCGAATAGTTGATCCCCTTGATCTTGAACGGTGTGGCAAGGGTGGCCGAGGCAGTGCTGCTCATGGTTTTGGGCACTTCGAAAGGACCGACTTTCTTGGGCCCCTTCTCCCGCGCGGTATCTGCGGCCCAAACAATGCGTTTGGTCGACGGTCCTCCCGAGCCCATGATGAGGCCCGTGCGCTCATGGGAAATTTCGTGTTCTTCAAGTCCCGAATCGGCAATTGCCTGTTGCATCGCCAGATAATTCCACGCCGATCCCGCTCCCATGAAGCGGCGCGCCTTGCGGTCGACAGCGTCTTCCCAGTCCATCTTCGGGGCGCCGTGGATTTGCGAGCGAAAGCCCATCTCTTTATAGGTTTCGGATGCGGAAATGCCCGACTTGGCTTCGCGTAAGGAGGCAAGGACTTCCTGGGTATTGTTCCCAATGGAAGAGATGATTCCCATGCCGGTAATGACGACGCGTCTCATAAGATGTTGCTCCTGGGATTGCTATTATTGCTGGGATTTGGCCTTGCAACCAAGTTGCTTAGCAAGCCACCTCCACCAAGGCGGCATGCCTCTTTTCAAGCCCCTGCCCCTGTAAACGCTTCTCATCATGATGCTATGCTGCTTAAACCTAAAGTGAGCTCATCAGCCGTTGGCAATTTCGGGTTTGAACAGGCCCACCCGCAAGTCATGGGCATTGTAAATCGTCACCCCATCGGCCTTCATGGTGCCAATGCCGGTCGCCAAAATCAATTTTCGGGAAATCACCCGAGTCATGTCCACCGTATATTCCACCAGCTTGGTCTCAGGCACCACCATGCCGGTGAATTTCACCTGTCCCACACTGATCGCCCGGCCAAGCCCTGGATTGCCAAGCCAGCCCAAGAAGAACCCCGTAAGCTGCCACAAGGCGTCAAGCCCCAAACAGCCGGGCATGACGGGATCCCCTTTGAAATGGCAATCGAAGAACCATAGGTCCGGGGTGATATCAAGCTCGGCCTTGACCTGGCCTTTGCCAAATTCACCGCCATCGGCTGAAATATGCGTGATCCGGTCAAACATCAACATCGGCGGCAAGGGCAGTTGCGCATTGCCCGGACCAAAAAGCTCACCACGGCCACAGGCCAGCAATTCCTCATAAGAATAGCTGGATTGCCGCTCTGTCATCAAATTTTGCGTCTCCATCCCAATCCTCCGCAGCCCCTCAACTCATCACCCCGAGCACGCCCGGGCTTACCCGGCCTGCGCCTTTTATTTCACTCCACACCTTAATAGGTATTACGAGCTTCTCCCTGTCTATCACAGCAAAACAGAGGACAAAAGGGCTGCGAAATGGGATTTTTTGTCCCGTCGCACTGGATACCCTTGGCGGGTTCAGCACAAAGCTATTTCTCAGGTTGAAGCGAAGCAGGCATGGCGGCCGTACAGTCTCGTGACGTGGTCTTGCCGGTTTTACGATCGAGGCTGAGCACGGTGCAGCCGCCTGTCCCGGTCATTTCCCCTCGTGAAACGGCCGGACCTGCGGAGCGGTCGAGCGTCTCTGTGGCTGCGGGAATGGCAGCGGTGACATCGGGCGCATAGGCGGCGGGACTGGCGAAAAAGACACTGCCGAACAGTGAAGCCATCCCCCAACCGATCACCACACCGAAAACAGCGGCAAGCACACTGATCCGGCGCCAGGCGCGTTCTTTCACGGCAATGACATAGGACAGCTCAAACAACTGGTCGGCAAGTTCCAGATCGGTTGGCCCCAAATCCGCTGCTTCATCTCCGGCATCCACGGCAACAGTATGGTGTCCGGCGGCCATCTTGCCTGGTGCCTCTGCCCCCGTCTGCGCGGACGGGGGGTGTCCAGAATTTTGCGCTTCCCCCAAGGAAGGCGTTGGATCAGGCGGTTGATAGCCGCCCCGCAATGATGCCGCCGCTGCGGCAATTACCGCCTCATCAGGGAAAGGCCGGGTGGCGGCGGGCTGTGGCGCGGCTGAAGCTGAAGAAGCTGAATAAGAGGGCTGCGGGCTGTGCGGCTTGGCTGCCATACTTTCTCTTCTTGGCGGCGACAGAGATTGTCCGGATGCAGCAGGAGGCTTCGACACCGTCCGCTTGCGTGAACCAAATGCCTTGGGCGCTTTGGGGGCTTTTGCCGCGCCTGCCGGTTGCCGGCGTTGGGCCTGGGAAGCCAACCGTTGCGGCGGCACCGGCTGTGACGGCGGTCCTGCTAAGACAGGCCGAGACGGCGCCTCCACAGCAGGCCGGCCATGCAAGCCCCGATTGCCATCATTCTGACAGGAATTCTGATTGGGCTGACCGGGGGCGGTTGTCACCGACAACACCCTGCGCACCCGGCGAAACGGCGCCGTGATCTTTTCCTTCTGCATCTTCTTCCCCAGCATGATGACCTTCTTGGGAAGAGAGATATGCCGCGATTCGGCGGGCCCGGGGACCGTTTTTGAAGGCTTTCCACAGCCTTGTTCCATCATGGTTTCATATGAGTGGGATTGGCTGGTGACTATGATTGGCTGGGATTGCCTACCGCTCTGCCACGATGGAGCCCCCACCGGCCATCAGCCCCATCCCCCATCAATCGAGCAATTAATCAAGCACATGGGAAACCACCCCATCGGCAAGCTTGGGCTCGAACCAGGTCGATTTCGGCGGCATCACTTCCCCGGCATCGGCCACGGCCAACAGATCGGCCATCGGCGTTGGAAATAGCGCAAAGGCCACCGCCATCTGGCCGCTATCGACCCGGCGTGCCAATTCCTCAAGGCCACGCATCCCCCCCACGAAATCGATCCGCTCATCGGTGCGGGGATCGGAAATGCCAAGCACCGGCTCGATCAGATTGGCCGCCAGCAGGCTCACATCGAGTTTTCCAACCGGATCGGTGCTGATGAATTCCGGTTTCAACGTCAGCCGATACCAACGGCCGGGCAGATACATGCCAAATTCGCCATGTTTGCGCGGGGCAACCGCCTGTTCTCCAACTTCTTCGATCGCAAAGCGTTGGGCGACTTGGTCAAGAAAGGCCGCCTCGGACAGTCCATTGAGATCGCGCACCACCCGATTGTAGTCGAGGATCTTCATTTCGTGATAGGGAAAAATCACCGACAGAAAATAGCAATCGAGGCTTTCAGGCGGGCTTCCCCTTTCGGCGCAAACCCGGGCGGCGGCCGCTGAGCGATGATGACCATCGGCAATGTAAAGCGCGGGCAAGGCATTGACGGCGGTGCTGATTCTGTCGATCAGCGCGGCGTCCTCGACCACCCATAAGGTGTGAATGATGCCGTCATCGGCGCGCACTTCAAAAGCCGGGGAAGCCGCCGCCCCTTCGGCAAGCAGCGCATCGATTTCCGGCGCCTCGCCATAAGCCAGCATCACCGGCCCGGTCTGTGCGGAAACCGCCTTGATCTGCCGCACCCGGTCGTCTTCCTTGACCGGGCGGGTAAATTCGTGCTTGCGGATTTTATTGCGATTATAATCGGCCACGGACGCCACCGCCACCAGGCCGGTTTGAACATGATCCCCCCATTGCAGGCGGTAAATGTAATAACAAGGCTTGGCATCACGGATCAGAATGCCTTTGCGGATCATGTTTTGCAAATTCTCGGCCGCCTTGGCATAAACCGCCGGATCATAAGGATCGATGTCTTCGGGCAGATCAATTTCGGGCTTTGAAATATGCAAGAAACTATAGGGCCGGTGCTTCGCCCGTTCCCGGGCTTCGGCACTGTCAAGCACATCATAAGGCGGCGCCAAGACTTCCTCGGCGCGGCCAGGGGCTGGGCGCAGCCCGCGAAACGGTTTGATCAGAGACATAACATTAAAGCCTTCTATTGGTGCTGGAATAGGGGACCAATCTTTAGCGGTTCAGGAGCCCTTTCATGAGCGGTTCATCAGCTTACCGCGCCGTTCTTATTGCAGGACCAACCGCCAGCGGCAAGTCCGAAGTGGCCTTGAAGCTGGCCGAACGCCTAAACGGCACCATCATCAATGCCGATTCGATGCAGGTTTACCGTGAGCTGAAAACGCTCACCGCGCGCCCCACAGCGGAAGATGAAAACCGCGCCCCGCACCGGCTTTACGGCCACAAAACCGGCCATCCCCCCTATTCCAGCGGCCAATGGCTGCAAGATGTTGCACACGAATTGAAGATTTGCCGGCAGACGGGGCGCCTGCCGATCATCACCGGCGGCACCGGGCTTTATTTCAAGCTCCTGCTCGAAGGGCTTTCCCCAATGCCGGATATCCCGGAACAGGTCCGGCAGTTTTGGCGGAATGAGATGGCCGCTGAAAGCTCGGCCGAACTGCATCGCCAATTGGCGGCCAAAGATCCCGTCATGGCCCAGCTGATCCGCCCCAGTGACCGGCAGCGTATTGTCCGCGCGCTGGAAATCTATGAAACCACCGGCAAGAGTCTGGCCTATTGGCAGGCCCAACCCAAACAACCCGTGCTTGCCGCCGCGCAATGCCTGCGGCTTTTCATTGATTGGGAGCGCGCCGAACTTTATGCCCGCTGCGATTTACGGTTCGACAGAATGATTGAGACCGGTGCTCTTCAAGAAGTGCAAGCCCTGCGCGCCAAGAACTACCCTTCCGACTTGCCTATCATGCGGGCTTTGGGCGTGCGGCCCTTGACGGCTTATCTCGACGGCCAATGCTCTCTTGATGCGGCTGTCAGCCAAGCCAAAACCGAGACCCGCCGCTATGCCAAACGGCAATTGACGTGGGCGCGCGGCCAAATGGCGGACTGGCATTGGCTCAAGGCACATAAGGGAGCCGATTTGACGCAACAAATTTTCAATTTTCTTAAAGCATAATGGCTTGACCCTGTGCTGCGGCAAGGTTAGCGTTACATGTTAACCCCACTGCTTATTTGTTATTTGGCAAACTCGAAATCATCTTCATTGGGCGATGGCACGTTGATCGCAACAAGATGATCGAGAGCTTGACGGGTTTCTTTATTCCAGTGTTGCGGAGATCACAGCATGACACGCCCCCTCAGTGGTGCAGAAATTGTTATCAAGGCGTTGATCGAACAAGGTGTCGAACATATTTTCGGCTATCCGGGCGGGGCCGTCCTGCCGATTTATGACGAGTTTTATAAACAGAACAAGCTTGAACACATCTTGGTGCGCCATGAACAAGGTGCGGTCCATGCGGCAGAAGGTTATGCCCGCTCCACTGGCAAGGTTGGCTGTGTGATCGTGACGTCAGGACCGGGGGCCACCAATGCGGTCACCGGCCTTACCGATGCCTTGATGGACTCGATCCCGCTGGTGTGCATCACCGGTCAGGTCCCCACCGCCCTGATCGGCAACGACGCGTTTCAAGAAGCCGATGTGGTGGGGATCACAAGACCATGCACCAAGCACAACTATCTGGTGAAAGATGTCAACGACTTGGCGCGGGTGTTGCATGAAGCCTTCTATGTGGCGCGCACCGGACGGCCGGGCCCGGTCGTGGTCGATATCCCCAAAGACGTGCAATTCGCCTATGGCGAATATGTCGGGGCCAAGAATATCAAACACCGCAGCTATAACCCGCAAGTCAAGGGAGATGAAGCCGCCATCGAACAGGCGGTGGAGATGATCGCCAAGGCCAAGCGGCCGATCCTTTACACCGGCGGGGGGGTGATCAATTCCGGTCCCAAGGCCAGCCAGTTGCTGCGCAAACTCGCCGCCCTGACCGGCTTTCCTGTGACTTCGACGCTGATGGGGCTTGGCGCTTTCCCGGCCTCAAGCCCGCAATGGCTCGGCATGCTTGGCATGCACGGCACCTATGAGGCCAATTTGGCCATGCATGGTTGTGATCTCATGGTCAATATCGGGGCGCGTTTCGATGACCGTATCACCGGCCGGATCGATGCCTTCTCCCCGGGCTCGAAGAAAATTCATATCGATATCGATCCGTCTTCGATCAACAAGAACATTCAGGTCGATCTGCCGATCGTCGGTGATGTCGCCATGGTCCTTGAAGACCTCATCAAGATCTGGAAAAAGAAAAAACCCAAACTGAACGAACCTGAACTGGCCAAATGGTGGCAACAGATCGACCGCTGGCGCGATGTCAACTGCCTGAAATACACCCCTCTGAAAGACGAAATCATGCCGCAGTTGGCCATTGAGCGGCTTTATGCGCTGACCCGGGGGCGTGACGTCTATATCACCACCGAAGTCGGCCAGCATCAGATGTGGGCGGCACAGTTTTTCCGTTTCGAAAAACCCAATCGCTGGATGACTTCCGGCGGGCTTGGCACCATGGGCTATGGGCTGCCCGCCGCGGTTGGCGTGCAGAAGGCCCATCCAGAGGCTTTGGTGATCGATATTGCCGGCGAAGCATCGGTTTTGATGACCATGCAGGAAATGTCCACGGCCGTGCAATATGGCCTGCCGATCAAGATTTTCATCCTCAACAACGAATATATGGGCATGGTGCGGCAATGGCAGGATTTGCTCCACGGCGGGCGGCGCTCTCAGTCTTACTCGGAAGCCTTGCCAGATTTCGTCAAACTGGCGGAAGCCTATGGCTGTCATGGCATCCGCGCCGAGCATCCTGACGAATTGGATGATGCCATTCGGGAAATGATCGAGATCGACAAGCCGGTGATTTTCGACTGCCGGGTTCACAAGGTCGCCAACTGCTTCCCGATGATTCCATCGGGCGAGCCCCACAACAAGATGCTGTTGGGGGACGAAGTCACCCAAGAAGACATCGAAAATGCCATTTCCGATGCTGGCAAGATCTTGGTGTGAGGGAGAAAAGTTTTTTCAATCGGCTGTGAGGGGTGAGGGATGTCATACATGACAAGTGCAATGAGACAAACCAACGGCCCCCCGGTTTTGGCTTATATACGGTTTAATTTATCGAGAAACTTCAAAGGTATAAAGAAAACATGAGCGGTCGATAATAAAAAGTTTACAGTCAACCTTACAGACAGTGTCGGATCCGTCCTTACATTCCATGGTGAGCGGATTTGCATTTTCAGTTGGTTTGTCAAGGGCCAGCATTTTCAAGCCCCCGTCGTGCCGGTCGCCTGCAAGGCTCCCGTCACTCCACGCTCGCTTGTGGTGGCCGCGAAGCGGTTTCATCCTTGACAAACTCGTTGAAAATGCCAGTGTCTCATCATGGAATGTAAGGACTAAGGACAGACCAGAAGGGGCAAACGAGACAGCCACTGCTGTTTAAGTCAAGAGCAGATTTTACAGATAGATACCTCCGGTGTAACCTTGCATTTTGTTCTGGCGTCTTCTTTTATCACCTGACGTCTTATCACCTTCATAAATCGAAACCGGGAGCTTGAACGAGCATGAATGCAACGCCTGATGATCTTGTCCGCCCCCATATCATGTCAATCGTGGTCGACAACGAGCCGGGTGTGCTGGCGCGGGTCATCGGTCTGTTTTCCGGACGCGGCTACAATATCGACAGTCTGACAGTTTCGGAGATTCAGCACGAGATGCATGTCTCACGCATTACCCTGGTCACCAGCGGCACCGAACAGGTGGTTCAGCAAATCAAGGCGCAGCTGGAAAAACTGGTGCCCGTTCACCGGGTGGTCAATTTGACCCTTACCAATAACTATGTTCAACGGGAAGTGGCTTTGGTCAAAGTCAAAGGCCGGGGGGAACCACGTATCGAGGCGATGCGCATTGCCACCGCCTTTGAAGCCAAGTTGATTGACGCCACCACCGAATCACTGATTTTCGAGCTGACCGGGCGGAGCACCAAGGTCGAGCAATTTATCGAGGTGATGCGTCCTCTGGGGCTGATCAATGTCTGCCGCACTGGTGTCGCCGCTTTGAGCCGTGGCCCGGACAAAATCTAACGCGCCATCGCGCCATTGCATCCAGCCCCCCCCTCCCGAGGGCACAGTTGCAAAATCCTTTATCTCAGGAATGGGAATTTCTCCGCCCCCTTGTTGGATGTAAATTCTGGAAAGCATATGGGCGGCTATTTATTAAGCCTCATCTCTGCCCCTGCAGCCCAACTTGTTATAGCAACCCTACTTGTTCTAAATGGCAAACAGAGTAAAGAACCAGCAAATACTGTCAGATCCGTCCTTGCATTCCATGGTTAGACACATGGCATTTTCAGCTGGTTTGTCAAGGGCGCCTTTGGCGCCGCGAAGCGGTTTTACCCTTGACAAACCAGCTGAAAATGCAAAAACGCTCACCATGGAATGTAAGGACAGGTGCAGGCCAGAAGAGTGAAGCCAATCCCCCTGTCCGTTTGATCATGCCCTCAGCTTTTATCCATGATTCCGTACAGTCATAAATGGTCATAGACGGTCCATAAATGGCACCCGGCGTTCTTCCCCCTTGCAATCCCGGTCCACCCTCTATAGGACTGAGTAGCAATTTCCATGACATTTGAAGAGATAACGAAGGACGGTTTTCACCATGCGCGTTTTTTATGACCGCGATGCGGACACAGCCCTCATCAAGGGTAAAAAGGTGGCCATCATCGGCTATGGCAGTCAGGGGCATGCCCATGCCCTGAATCTAAAAGATTCCGGTGTCAGGGAACTTTGTGTAGCTTTGCGCCAGGGATCGAACTCGATCAAGAAGGCTGAAAGCGAAGGGCTTGCATGCAAGACCGTGGCCGAGGCTGCGGCTTGGGCCGACGTCTTGATGATGCTGGTTCCCGATGAGCTGCAGGCCGATCTTTATGCCAATGAAATCGCCCCCAATATCCGCGCGGGTGCTGCCCTGTTCTTCGCGCATGGCTTGAATATTCATTTCAACCTGATTGAGCCGCGCAAAGATATCGATGTCTGTATGGTCGCGCCCAAAGGCCCCGGCCACACGGTGCGCGGCGAATATCAACGCGGCGCCGGGGTTCCCTGTCTGCTGGCGATCCATCAAGATGCCAGTGGCAATGCCCATGAGCTGGCGTTGTCTTATGCCTCGGCCATTGGCGGCGGCCGGGCCGGGATCATCGAAACCACCTTCCGCGAGGAATGCGAAACCGATTTGTTCGGTGAACAGGCGGTGTTGTGCGGCGGCGTTGTCGAACTGATGCGTGCTGGTTTTGAAACCCTCACCGAAGCTGGCTATGCCCCTGAAATGGCCTATTTCGAGTGCCTGCATGAGATGAAACTGATTGTCGATCTGATCTATGAAGGCGGCATTGCCAACATGAACTACTCGGTTTCAAACACCGCTGAATATGGTGAATATGTCGCAGGCCCCCGGGTGATTACCCCAGACGTCAAGGCGCGCATGAAAGAGGTGCTCGAAGACATTCAAAATGGCAAATTCGTCCGCGACTGGATGCTTGAAAACAAGGTGAATCAGACCAGTTTCAAGGCCATGCGGGCCCGCTCCGACGCCCATCCGGTAGAGGAAGTCGGCGCCCGGTTGCGCGAGATGATGCCCTGGATCAAGGCAAGCAAATTGGTTGACAAGGCCAAGAACTGACCATCAAGGCAAGGGGAGGCCACGAAGTAAGGCCCTTCCCCTCAGCGGTCTTTTCATCCATCTTCAATTCATCTCTCTCCCTTCAGCATGTCCGGCCTTGTCCAACCATGAAATAACCGCATTTTCGCCTTATGTTTGCAACACGGCTTTTTATAGGCCCCCCGAAACCCAACCGCCAACGGCGGAAGAAAAAATGGCGGGGGAGGAATGTGACCATGGTTGCAAAGTTGATTTTCTCAACGCTGTTTATTACCATGACGGCTTTGGGCTTGATCTCCCGTGCCGCCGCGCAGACTTATTTACCATCGCAACAGCTGCAAAACACACCAATCTATTCGGGACTGAGTGCGGCTGATCGTTTGCGCGAACAAGCGCGTCAGGCCGAGGCCCGTGGCGATTTTAATTTAGCGGCCGCCCTTTATGACAAGGCCGATGCGCTGGATCTCAAACCGATCCGTCCGCGGCGTTCCCTTGTGCCACAGCAAACGGCCCGCAAAAACCAAGCGGGTTCGGACGCAAAGCCAAAATCTGCGGCAAACAAGCCTTCCGCCCCCAAAGCTCAGCCTCGCCTTGTCAAGCGCGCCAACAAGCGCCCTAAAATTCCTCCTAAGGCTCCTGCTTTGGCGCAAACCCAGGCCCAACCAATCAAGCAAAGCAAGCCCGAAGCTCCCAACAAACGCCGCCTTGCAAAATCAGGCTCCAAAACAGCAAAACCAGCCAAAATCGTTGCCGTTGAGGTCGGCAAGCCCGCATCACCGACACTACTCAAATCGAAGATCGCTGCTCAGAAACGGGCTACGCCATCAGTCAAAGCGCACAATCAAGCCGGCAAACAGCAACCGGGGGGCAGGCGACGGCCGCCCCGCCCTGCTCATGTGAGGCCCGCCATTCCCAAGAAGGTGGCACGGGCCCCAAGCTTTGCCACCCCAAGACCCCAGGCGTTTCAAGATGCGTTTCAAGACCCGCTTGACCGTCCCCAAAGCCCGATTTCGCTTGCCCCGCCTTCAAACACAAAGCGGTCATGGCAATCTGCGGTTCAAAATCAGAACAGAGCGAAAGCCGTCGCACCAAGCTTCACAGATACGCCAGCCCATCGTGACGCGGACACTGAAGAAGAAGACGATGTGATCGGCATCGACAGGCTCGCTGCGAGAGCCGAGAAACAGCCCTATGCCGCGCAGCGAGAAAGCTGGCGAAACCACCGCCAGACCAGGGCCTATGCCACCCCTGCGGAACATTATCAGTCAAATCCCTATCAATCAGAATACGGCCGGGAGGCGGACGATGCACTCAACCACGCCGATACCTATGCCCCTGATGAAGATGAAGGTATAAACGACCGGCATAGATATCATGCACACCATACCGAGCGTGCGATTGAGCATCCCGCGCCCGGGCTCGACGACGAAACCTATCGCAGCTATTCCGCACCGTCGATTTACTGGGTGCCTCGCTATACCCGTTATCGCAACTGGCGTGACCAGGCGCGGGCCAACCGCCGTTTACAGTATCAAAGAGAACGGGTGCGGCGCTGGTTTGCCGATACCCCCCATCGCCTCCATCGCCATTGGCAACGGCGTTTTCATTTACGCCCGCCTCTCGCGGAGCGCCGGGCGCGATGGTGGTACTGGCAACGTTATCGGGACGCCAAACGCCGCGCGCAACTCGAAGCGCAACGCCGTGAGGTACAAAAATTGTTCCGGCAGCATGAGCGGCATGAGCCCACAGCCTCAGGGCGGCCAAACCATTCCCGCCCGGCCCGTTCTAGATGGTTGGATTAATCATCGGCAGCATCTGTTATACCACCGCCCCTGGTCTTGACTCGTCTGATGTCCAATTCACATAGTAATCGTGAAAGGGATACGGCAAGCAGGAAAAGGTCAATGAAACAGACCTCTTATGTGAGAGGATTTTCCGCTCTAGTATGATACCAACTTCTGCGCCATTCAAACGCCGATTCAGCTCAAAGGCGTGTAGCGATGCAACTCAATACCATGGTGTTTGAGCCAATCGCGGCCCCGTTCCATATCAGGCAGCGTTGCTTTGACCAGCGCCCAAAAAGCCGGACTATGATTCATTTCGCGCAAATGAGCCACTTCATGGGCCGCGACATAGTCGAGCACATAGCTCGGCGCCATGATCAGGCGCCAGGAAAACGACAATGTCCCCGAAGACGAACAAGAACCCCAACGGGTCGATTGATCACGGATTGCCAGCTTGCGATAACGCACCCCGAGCCGCTTGGCATGATAGGCACAGGCCTGGGCCACATCTTTCCGGGCCTCCATTTTCAACCATTCATAAACCCGCTTCGACGCCGTTTTGCCGCTCCCTTTCACACAAAGCCGCGCAAACTCACCTTCGGTTAGGGGTGGCTCAATCCAGACCGGCGTACGTTTGCGCACCTCGCCTTTAAAAACAATTTCATGCGATATGCCACGTACCGGGATCACTGCGCCATCAGTAAAGGTTACCGCCTGTGGCAGTTCAGCCAGTTTCCGGGCAATCCAGTCGACATGTTTTTGCAAAAAACGGTTTGCATCACACAAATCGGCCTCGGGAGGGATGGTCAAAACGGCGGCCCGCTGCGTTCCACTCACCCGCAAGGTCATCCGGCGGGCGCGTGGATTTTGCCGAACCCATACCGGCTCACTGAGCCCCGCAACTTCAACGGCACAATTCAAAGCCGGTTTATTTCGTCCACGCCTGTCA
>WGBT01000389.1 GCA_015494185.1 Hyphomicrobiales bacterium
GGCAGTGTGGCATAGTTCCCCACAGGACCAACGGTCGAGCCAATCCCCGGTCCCACATTGGCCAGCGCACTGGCAGAGGCAGACAATGCGGTGACCGTGTCAATATTCGGGTAAAGGCTCAGCAAAAAACTTAGAACTGAAAAACACAACAGGAACAAGAACAAAAATCCCATCACCGAGCTGAATACCGAAGAAGGCATGGGCTGGCCATTATATTTGGCGATGAAAACGCCGCTGGGATGGACAAAGCGGCGCACTTGCAGGCGCACCATTTCATAAAGCACCTGAAACCGGAAGATTTTGATGCCACAGGAAGTTGAACCGGCGCAGCCCCCGACAAACATGATGCAGAAAAACAAAGTTGCCGCAAAAGCGCTCCACGCCGAATAGTCGACCGTGGTAAAGCCGGTCCCCGTCATGATCGAAACCACGGAAAAAGTGGCGTCCTGCCATTCCCGCAGCCCTGAAGAGGCTCCTGGTTCGGACTGCGCCATAACCGCCAAAATGATAAAGACGCCCAGCATCACAAAAAACCACCGCACTTGACTGTCTTGCAGCAAAAGCATGGGTTTGCCCCGCACCGCTTGCAGATAAAGCACGAAAGGCAAGGAGCCGATCACCATGAAGGCAATACAAATCCATTCAATCGCATCTGAATGATGGGTGGTGCTGACCAGAAAATAGCCCATCGAGGCGTCATATGTGGAAAACCCCCCCGTGGCAATCGTGGTCATGGCATGGGCAATCGCCTCAAAAGGAGTCATCGCCGCCAAATAATAACCAATCGCACAAATCACGGTGAGAACGAAATAAAGCAGGGTGATCGATCCGGCGATCTGGGTGGCCCGTGGCAAAATTTTCTCCGAATTGTCAGAGCTTTCCAGGCGGAACAGCTGCATCCCCCCAACCTGCAACATCGGCAACACCGCAATCGCCATCACAATGATGCCGACCCCGCCAAGCCATTGCAGCAAAGCCCGCCACAACAACACACCACGCGGTGAATCGTCAAGATTGGTCAACACCGTCGCCCCGGTTGTGGTGATCCCCGACATCGCTTCAAAGAAAGCATCCACATAACGGATTTCCAGCGATGACCACCACAGCGGCAAAGCGGCAAAAGCCGTCAACGCCAGCCATGACGCCGCGGTGAGCAAAAAGGCTTGTTTCGTCGAAAGATATTTGATGTCCGCCTTGTTGGCAAAGGCCATCGCCACCCCAACGAACAAGGTCAGCACCGCGGCCACGGTAAAGGCGATCCAGTCATCATGAACGCGGTCGATTTGCTCAATGACGGCGGCAACACCTTTGGGACTGCTGTTGATGATCTCAAGGATATGTTGCAAAGAGCCCTGGAGCCGCGCCAGCCTTTCAAACGCCAACACCATCTCATAAAGCGCTGGGATCATCATCATGCAGCCCAGCGTCGCCAGCAGAATCCCAACAACCAGCAGCACTGGTCTCAAATCAATTCGAACACCCATAGATTGCCATGTCTTGTGTTTTGCCTGGCTGTTGTAAGCGGTCCCAACCGCACCGCATCATAATCTGTAGCATCTTAACGGCAAGACGGAATATCGCCTGTAAGCGTTGAAATAATACGGGCTTCCTCAAGTTTACTTCTTGAAGTTCCTTCTTGCGTTGTTCGCACGCATTTTATTTGCACCTATGAAGCTCGCTTCTGATTCACCAGAAGGATAGCCCGCCATCCTTCCAGAGCCATCGTCGCTCACCCGGAAAAGGGTGAGGCGAGCGACGATGGCTCCGGAAGGATGGCTTGAGGCGGCAATCAAGCTGCACAAGGATCATCTTATATCGCTGTGAACTTCAAGACTCGGCCGGTTGGAAGCCCGGGCGTTGACCAAAGTGCCACATTTGCCTTATGTCAAGACTATGACCATTCATCCGATCATAACCATTCCGGCGGCGGTTTTACGCAAGACCTGCAAGCCGGTGGAGCGCGTTGACGGCGAATTGAACCAGCTTATCGACGATATGCTGGAAACCATGTATGCCGCCCCCGGCATTGGTTTGGCCGCCCCCCAGATCAATATTCCCATCCGCCTCATCGTCATGGATATCAGCCGCGAGGATGAGGACAAACAGCCTCTTGTGATGATCAACCCAAAAATCGTCAGTTTCAGTGAGGCACGCCGCCGCCATGAAGAAGGTTGTTTGTCGATCCCTGAATACTATGCCGAAATCGAACGGCCGGCAGGGGTGACGGTGCAATATATCGACCGTAACGGCGAGCCCCAGGAACTGACCACCGACAGTTTTCTGGCAACGGTCATTCAGCACGAAGTCGACCATCTCGATGGCAAATTATTCATCGACTATTTATCACGGCTGAAACGGGACATCGTCATCCGTAAATTCAAAAAAGCCAAGCGCCGCGCCTCCAATACAACACTTTGATAACTTTTGGACAACTTTAATGACAGTGGGCACTTTGGCGGCCAAGCATCGAATTCAAATATCGAATTGAAATAATTGAAATAAAGAGCCAATTCAGAGCAGGGGAAGGCTGGCGTGTGTAAGGCCAAGCTAAAAGTCATCTTCATGGGAACGCCGGATTTTGCTGTGCCGGCGCTTGATGCCATCGTCAAAGCCGGCCATGAAGTGGTTGCCGTCTATTGCCAGCCCCCAGCTCGCGCCGGACGCGGCAAAAAGCAACGGCCTTCCCAGGTGCATCGTTTTGCCAATGAATTGGGGCTGCCGGTCTTGACCCCCAAAAGCCTGAAAAAACCTGAGGAACAACATATTTTCGCAAGCCATGGAGCTGACATTGCTGTGGTTGCGGCCTATGGACTCATTCTGCCTGAGGCGATTTTGCAGGCCCCGCGACTGGGCTGCCTGAATATCCATGCCTCGCTGCTGCCCCGCTGGCGGGGGGCGGCACCTATTCATCGCGCGATCATGGCAGGGGATACGGAAACCGGCGTCAATATCATGCAGATGGATGCGGGGTTGGACACCGGCCCGGTTTGCCTCTCCCAAACGGTTTCGATTGCCCCGATGACCACGGCTGGCGAGCTCCACGACCAATTAAGCCGGTTGGGCAGCGAGATGATCGTCACCGCGCTTGAGCAGGCAGCGATGGGAAAATTAAAATGCCAACCGCAACCCAATGATGGCATAACCTATGCTCACAAGATCGACAAGGCCGAAGCGCGAATTGATTTTTCCCTCCCCGCCCAACAGGTTGCCAACAAAATTCACGGCTTGTCTCCTTGGCCGGGCGCCTGGTTTTTACTGCGTATGGGCGACAAACATGAACGTATCAAGGTACTGCTTGCAGAAGTGACCGAAGACAATGGGGACCCCGCCACAATTCTTGATCAACAGTTCACGATTGCCTGCGCTCGGGGCGCGATCCGCCCCGCCATTCTTCAACGTGCGGGTAAAAAGCCAATGACCCGCACCGCCTTTCTGCGCGGTTTTGACATTGCACACAGTTATATCGTGAGCAAAGAATAGACAAAATTCTTTGGCTGAGAGGAGCGAATAGCTTGCCTCACAGAATTATCAAGAAATATCCAACAAACAAATAAAATATTAACCATGACTTCCCCACAACTTTATCTTTAGTACAATTTTTATCAAAAATAACTATCTATATTCTATCCGCAGACTTCATCGACAAACCTTTGTTTTGGAATTATAAGAGTTATGAC
>WGBT01000390.1 GCA_015494185.1 Hyphomicrobiales bacterium
CGCTTAAAAATATTGATGAGTGTTCAGCAAAAGTGGCCTCCGGTTTTGCGCCAGGACACACGCTTAAAAATGTGAAGGTTCTTGCGCTTGACACACACAGTGTTAACCCAACGGTACTTTGAGGCCTGCACCTGTCCTTTCATACCCTAGAGCAAAATCCGATCACATCGAATTTGGATTTTGCTCTAGTGAGCGGTTTCACATTTTCATCTGGTTTGTCAAGGATGCGATCGCTTTCTCGGCAGTCACAAGCGAGCGTAGGCATTGAGAACCCTGCCGACGACCGGCACGACGGGGCCTAAAAATGCCGGTCCATGACAAACCAGATAAAAAATTCAGTGCCGAACCATAAAATGCAAGGACAAATCTGGCCCCCCTATAGGGTTGAGTGTAACTTTTACAGACAAGCTTATCACTGTCCGTCAAATCAAATGCCGATTTTTACACTCAAAAAACACAAATGAGTGTTCGGTATAGGCGGTGTCCGGTTTAGCCATTCATCCATAGGCTTGCTCAACGTGGGGCGCGTTTGGCCAGGATGCGCTGCAAGGTTCGCCGATGCATGTTCAAACGCCGTGCCGTTTCGGAAACATTGCGGTCACAAAGCTCATAGACCCGCTGAATATGCTCCCAGCGGACCCGGTCCGCAGACATTGGGTTTTCTGGCGGGGGGGCTTTTTTGTCTGGGGGAGCCAGCAAGGCATTGAAGACATCATCGGCATCCGCAGGCTTGGCCAGATAGTCGACAGCGCCAAGCTTGACCGCTGTAACCGCCGTTGGCAGGCTGCCATAACCGGTAAGAATGATGGCCCGGGCATCGGGGCGAATTTCGTTTAAGACTTTTAAGACATCAAGCCCGTTACCATCTTCCAGACGCATGTCAACAACGGCGAATGCAGGCGGGGATTCACGGATCATATCCATGGCTTCGCGTGTCGATTGCGCCGTTCGTGTTTCAAAGCCTCGCGAACTGAGGGCCCGGCCGAGGCGGGTCAGAAAAGGTTTGTCATCATCGACGATGAGCAAAGTGCGATCATCTGGCAATTTGTTTTGTGGCGCAGATCCAGCCTGGTTATCTGAGTCCATACTCACGACCCTTCTCCTTTTTCCCAGCATGCGCGTAATGCATAAAGGTTTTTTCTTTACGTTATAACATGTTTGTCAAGCAGGCCAAGTGCCGCGGCAACATAAAATGAAACAAACGGTTTAGCCCGGGGTGGGTTTCTCATCATCGCTATTACCGATATCGATTATATCGCGTGGCCAGGAAATTTCCACAATCGCGCCGGTGGCCGGGTACTCCTTGTTTCGCATGGCAAGGGTTCCGCCCGAACGTTCCAGAAAGGTTTTGGCGATGAAGAAGCCAAGCCCCATGCCGACATGTTCGTCTGAGGTGGTTTTGCCATGCTGGTTCGAGGGCCGTGTGGTGACATAGGGATCACCGATCTGATCCATGACCTGATGGGAAAAGCCAGGGCCATCATCGGAAATGGTGATATGAACCTCTTTGGAATTCCACTTTGCGGTCACCTCAATCCGCTCATTGGCAAAATCGACGGCATTTTCGACAATATTGCCAAGTCCATAAATCACGCCGGGATTGCGTAATAGAATAGGTTCCCGGGCGGCTTCGCTGCTTGGGTAAACCATTGGGTCTGGCTTGGCGGTAACATCGATTTGCTTGTCAAAGGCCCGATGGGGTTGCACCACTTCTTCCAACAGTTCACTCAGATGCAGGCTTTGATGCATCAGATCCGCCTGTTCCCGGTCGGCGGTGAGCCTGGAAATGATTTCCCGGCAACGTTCGGCTTGGGATTTGAGTAATTTGATGTCTTCCTTCAATTCCCCTTCGGCGGTGCAGGCCCGTTCGAGTTCTTTGGCAACCACAACAATCGTGCCCAGCGGCGTGCCCAGCTCATGGGCCGCAGCAGCCGCCAGCCCATCGAGGGCGGAAAGCCGTTGTTCACGGGCCATGACCAGCTCTGTCGCGCGTAAAGCTTGCGACATCAGCCGGCCTTCTTCGGCCACCTTCCAGGTGTAAAAGGACATGAAAAGAAGCCCCAAAACGATTGCCGCCCAAATGCCGTAAATATAGGTCGGCGGCAGCGTAAGGGTGGCGTGATCATACCATGGCAAGGGATAGTAGAAAAAGCCGATGAAGGTGGCGCAAGCAATGGCGATGGCCGCAAGGGTGGCGGTGATGCGCGGCAATTGCGTCGCAGCCGATACGGTGACCGGAACAACCAGCAGAAAGGAAAACGGATTTTGCAGCCCGCCGGTGAGATAAAGTAGCAAGGTCAATTGCAAAATATCATAGGCCAGCAGCAGCGCGGCATGGGTGCTTTTGAGATGCTGGCTGGTTGGAAATTTGATCCGTAGATAGATGTTGAGCCAGGCGGAAAAGGCAATCGCAGCAAAGCAAGGTCCAAGCGGCAGGTCAAAACCCAACCAGTATTGTACGAACAACACCGCGATCACTTGGCCTGCGATGGCCAGCCAGCGCACCCGAATGATGGTGCGCAGCCGCAGCCGGCTTTGTCCCTTTTCAAAACTCGTAGCCAATGCTGTCTATCCTAACGCAGAACTCAATACCGAATGCACGAAACGGTGGTTTTTGGCAATGTCTCTTTACGCCAATTTATCCTAACCGCCAATTATATTTTATATATCCAAATTCTAAGAAAAGCTCGTTTCCTCTTCACCAGAAGGATGGCTTGGAGGCAGCAGGTTCCTGGACAATTTAGATCATATTGACCGTGAAAAATCTTCATCGAAGTCTCTTGCCGCGGGGCGCTGTGGCGCATAAAGTGCGCCCAAACGATCTAAGATCAACAGGGGAACGACCATGCTGTACGCCTTTATTTGTACCGACAAGCCGCAGGAGGGGCTCGAATTGCGCAAACAGAACCGGCGGGAGCATCTGGAATATCTCAAACAACTGGGTGACAAGATGAAGCTGGCGGGGCCTTTCATGAATGAGGATGGCACCGAGCCGCGCGGCTCGCTGGTGGTGGTTGAAGCTGACAGTTTGGAACAGGCGCAGGAAATCGCCCGCAATGATCCTTACGCCAAGGCCGGGGTTTTTGAAAAAGTGGAAATTCGCCCCTGGAAATGGCTGTTTGGGGCGCCGCAAGAGTGATGCACATATTACGCTGGCAACTGTCGATGGTTAGGCCAGGGAGAGAGGGGAGAAGCGTGTGAAACTGACATGGTTTGGGCATTCGGCTTTTCGGCTAGAGTTTGGCCAAACGGTGCTGCTGATCGATCCGTTTTTGAGCGGTAACCCCAAATATTCCGGCTCCATGGAACAGGCCGCGAGGGGCTGCACCCATATCGCGCTGACCCATGGCCATGATGATCATGTGGGGGATACGGTTGAGATTGCCAAACTCACTGGCGCCAAGGTGATCGCCGTCTATGAACTGGCGCTGTGGCTTCACGATCGAGGCGTTGAACAGTTCGAACCGGCCAATACCGGCGGCACCCTGGATCTTGGAGATTTCCAGATCAGTTTCGTTGAGGCGCGGCATTCCTCGAGCACGATCGTAGAGGGGCGCCCGGTCTATCTGGGCAATCCTTGCGGGGTGGTGATCCAAACGCCGGAGCAAACCCTGTATCATATGGGGGACACCGAAATTTTTGCCGATATGGCGCTGATCAATAAAATCTATGCGCCGCAAATTGGCATCGTTCCCATTGGCGACCGGTTCACCATGGGGGCGCGAACGGCCGCACTTGCTTGCCGCAGCTATTTCGATTTCAAAACCGTTATTCCTTGCCATTATGGCACCTTCCCCATCATCGACCAGAGCCCGGATAAGTTTATTGCGGAAATGGAAGGCCAGACGGTTCTGGTGCCGGAAATCGGGGCGCCTGTCGAGCTGTAATACCGGCGGTATTTATTATTGACCGCTGACGTTTCCCGTATCCCTTTGAACTTTTGCGTCAATTGGACGGTATACGAGCGAAGGTCAGGGGCGGGTGGTGTAATGTGTAAAAATCTGAATTTGACCTGACAGACAGTGTCAGGCGTTGATAACCCCTTTTGGCCTGCACCTGTCCTTGCATTCCATGGTAAGCGGTTTTGCATTTTCGGCAAGTTTGTCAAGGGCCGCTAAAAGCGGCCGCGGAGCGGTTGAAACCCTTGACAAACTTGCCGAAAATGCCAGTGTCTCACCATGGAATGCAAGGACGGATCTGCCCCTGTGTGCAGAGTTGAGTGTAACCTTTCCCATGTAATACCGGCGGTATTTATTATTGACTTTCCATGCTTTCCGTATCCCTTTGAATGTTCTGCGTTAATTGAACGGTATACGAAGAAAGGCCGGGGGCCGGTGGTATATAATAAATGTCAGGGCTTTATCCAGCAAAGGCTTTGCGATTGCTCTTGAGGCGGATTATTGCGGTTGCGGATGTTTGGGGCGCTCAAAGGCAAGCAATTGGCCACGGGCTGGTTTGATGTCGCGCCAAGACTTCACCGCAAAACGCCATGTTGCCGCAGCGGCGGTGGGAAACTTTTGGTGCAGCGCCTTATAAGGTGCGCCGGTATCAGGTTGGGAGAGCTTGACGGCCAGCTCATGAAAACCGGGATTGTGGCCAATCATCAACAGATGGGTGGCGCTGTCAGGGGCCTCATGCAGGATTTGCAACAGTTTGCCGGTGCTGGCCAGATAGAGCCGGTCTTGCCATTCAACCGTTGGGCGTTGTGACAATTCCACTAAGACGGCCTGCAAAGTTTGCGCGGCGCGTTTGGCAGGGGAGCAG
>WGBT01000391.1 GCA_015494185.1 Hyphomicrobiales bacterium
CATTAATTTGCAGATGATGTGGCGAAATCGGCAGGAAGGGACTTGGCGGGGGTGGTATCGAAAACAAGATCATAATCCCGGGCGAGATGAATCATGGCGCGCTCGGTCAGCGCGGTGATGGTCAACAGCGGATTGACCCCAAGCGACCGCGGTATCACTGAACCATCACAGACATAAAGGCCGCGATGCACCGCTGTCCCCCCCTCACCCTGGGAGGGATCGAAAACCTGGCTTTTATGATTGACAACCCCGGTCGCAACGGTTTCCCCAAGCCGGCAGCCCCCAAGCGGATGCGCCGTGGCAGGACTGGCTCCCATCATGGTTTCTTCCAGCGGATTCTTCACATAAGTTCCGCCAATGCTTTCTGAAATTTTCTTCAAAACCGCATCGACCCGGGAAAAGACCGGTTGTTGCATGACATCGGGCCAAGAAATTCTCAGCTGATCGTCCTGCATGACCATCCGGCCCGAAGCATCATCGTGGGAGACCACGAAAAACACCTGAGTATGAGCAAGCGGGCCATTGTAGACACCTTTCACCAAAGCGCTCAACGCCCCCATGATGCGCCCCCCCGGCACAAATAGCATCGGCAACAGCGGCCCCAAGGGTGAAGGCAATACCCCTTCTTGAATATACATACCATGCTCGAGATGGTCAGGATCATGAACCTTGATCTGCCCGGCGACACAAGGGCCCACCGGATCGGTCTTGAGTTTGGGCGGATGGCCAATGCCAATGGCATGAACCCGGCGGTTGGTATTATAGCCAAAAGCAATGATATCACCATTGCCTGTAAAGCCTCGGCCAAGCTGATCGGAAACCGCCAGCCCTTGGCGTTGTGACCGCATCAGAATTTCCGTGGAACCAAGGGTTCCGGCCGCAAGGATCACAATATCGGCACTGACAATTTGCCGTTCAGCCATTTGCTGATCTGCCGGAGCAAAAACAACCTGCCACCCCTGGTCGGTCTTGCGCAGATATTCAACCTTCAATTCGGTGAAAATATCAGCCCCATGGGCCAGTGCATCGGGAAGATAGGTCATGGCCACGGTATTTTTCGCACCGACATTACAGCCGGAACAACAATCGCCGCACAGTGTGCATGCCTTTTGTGCCACCCCGGCGGCATTGACGCGATCGGTGAAGCTGACATTGGTGCGGGCCAATTCGATCTCCCCTTCAATGGCCCCGGCGGCCACTGCAAGCGCCTGATATTTGGGCAATTGGGGACTGTCATGATAAGCTGCCGGAGCCAGCCAAGCTTCGGCCCGGCGATAGCCTTCTTCCATCAAACCATCGTGAAAGTCTTGAGGCCAGACGCTGTCGGCAAAGACCCGGTCATCGGGACGCAGCGCCACCCCGGCATTGATCAACGAGCCGCCGCCCAAACCACAACCAACCAAAACATGAATATCCTCGCCATGGCGGAATTCATAAAGCGCTGTTTCCGAGCCGAAATTGACCTTCCCGCGCACCTGCATTTGCCGGCTGATCTCGGGAAACCGTGCCGGAAAACGGCCCGTCGGCCATTCCCGGCCGCGCTCAAGCACGCAAACCGATTTTCCCGCCCGTGCCAAACGCGAGGCCGCCACGCCGCCCCCATAGCCGGAACCGACAATGACCACATCATAATGCGGCTTGCGTTTTGCCACAGGTTTTGAAAGCTGCATATCCTTGCCCTTCTCAACAGCGCGCTATTTTGAAAATCTGCCTGACCATGCCAGACCGAATATACCCACGGTCTTTATCTTTGACCTTTCCATGCCTTCCCTATTCCTTTGAAGCTCACATCAATTGAACGGTATAGAGGCAAGATCAGAAGCCCCTGATATCATCCCTAAAAAGGCCCGCCCAGACTTCGGTTCCAGGCGGGCCTTTGCAATTTTTCATACCATCCTTTTTGCCATGCTTCTTGAAACCGTTCTTTGAAGCCCGTGCTTCTTCCTTTCACTTGCTTTTGTGATTTTACGGTTTTCTTGATGGCAACAGCCCATTGGCTTGATGGTTCGGTTCGATCTGAGCGGACGGCTTCACCTCCCTTTCCGCTGCGTAGCGATCAACTAACGGCCAAGCCAGCGGTTGAGGTCGGCAACTTTCGTACGCGCTAAGCTGAAACCGCTTGAAAGTGCCTTGTTGTACCATTCCAATGCCTTTTGTGGGTCAGGCTGAAAGCCGCGCACGCCAAGTTTTTCAAAATAAACCGGGTCATAGGTTCGCCCAACAGCCATCGCAGCCATGGCACTGCCCGCATGATAGGCCCGCAAATAAAAGAGCCGAGCGGATGCCAAGTCACCAAGCTTATAGAACCGATCCCCCTTGCGGATCAGCCGCAATTGTTCTGCTTCATTGGCCGTTGCGGTCGTTGCAGTATTGGCGGATGCAACCGATATCGCCGGATTGGCCTGCACCACTGGGCGCACCGCATTCCCAACCGGGCGAACCGCGGGCGCTGTCATCGCTGAACGTGTTGCCGCGGCTCTAATCGTAGCAGAACTTCCAACTGTCTCTTATACACATCTGAC
>WGBT01000392.1 GCA_015494185.1 Hyphomicrobiales bacterium
AACCACCCCAAAGAGGCAAAATAACTCGTCCCCCGCAATCCCCTCCCCATACGCTGGATAGTGGCTATCCTCCGAACTTCGATACGATGGCGCCCTATGCTGACCGGGCCTTTTCCCATGCGGCGTCCCAGACATATGACCTCGTTGCCTCGATTTGTCCATTCTTCAATCAAACGCGCCGTTCTCGTTTCAGCGCCGCCAGTAACGAAATGGGGCAAATCGGAAACCACCAAGATTCTCATCGGTCTTCACATCCTCTACCAGCGAACTCAGGCAGCCCCATCACCTCCAAATGTTGCACCACCGCCCTATTCTCGCGATAACGCTCTATCCACTCCGGGTAAACTTGAGGCGCCTCAGCATCCAATGCAGTCACCAAGGCTTTGGCGAGCGCCGTTGGATCCTCAGGGGGAACCAAACGACCGTAACGCCCCTGCTCCAAAATTTCCCTGGGACCGCTGGGGCAATCAGTCGCTACGACTCGTGCCCCACAGGCAAGCGCCTCAATGAGCACATTGCCTAATCCTTCCCAGCGGGAAGACAAGACGAACACGTCTGCATTGGCCATATAGGGCAGCGGATTGGAGACATAGCCCGGCATCTCAACGACCTCATCCAAACCCAATCGATGCCGTTGCTGTTCCAAAACGGAGCGTTCGCCCCCTTCTCCTAAAATCAATAAACGGACATCTTTCCTTCTAACCAAAACTTGGGCAAAAGCCTCCAAGAGAATATCGAACCCTTTCTGCCGATGAAGTCGGCCAACCGCCAGAACGACTTTGTGATTTCCGCTTGCAAACCACGGATGGACAATCTCTTCTCGAACCCGCAGGAAGAAATCCGAATCGATAACAGGATTGGGAATCATCCGTATCTGGGGCACCGCCCCCCCCAGGTTCTGGGCCAGATCTTGAGCGGCTTGCTGCGAGGGACAAATAAAAGGCCGCCCGGCACAGAAATGGCGCAACAGCCATAACCGCAACCAGGCTTGCATGGGATTCACGGTATCCAGCACTTTGCTTAACGTGTTTTCCTCCCGGCAGACGCATCGGGTCGCCGAAAGCCGGCACGCGATACTCGCCACCCATGCCAACTGGGATAAAGAAGACAGTAACACAACAGGTCTATGGACACGCAACCAGGCAGCCAAAGGAAAAATAATCTGGCGCGGCTTGCGTTTTCCAAACGCCATGACGTTGACCTTCTCTGGAACTGAATCCATCAATTCCCCTTCCGCCCGGAGCAGTAATAGATCGACTTGATAGCCCCGCTGGAGAAAGCCTTTGGCCAAGGTCAACATCACCCGCTCGGCGCCGCCACAAGCAAGGTTAGGGATCAATAATGCTATGCGTTGCTCATTCATGGTAGGTTTATCGGTTTTCCCAAACGAAGCTACAGTGCAGCAGTTGCACTATGCCAAGATCGGGAACGATGAACAACAAATGGGAATTCATTTGCGCGCCAATGCCATGAGATTAGGATCGAACTGGCTGGGTGGGGCAGAATCAACCAACATGTATAAAACCTGATGAACGATACGGTTAAAATGCCAACGCCCTCGGTTGAGCAGCCGGAATACCGCCCGGTGCGGTTTACGCCAGGACCAAAAAAGCCTCGGGGACTGGGAGATAAAATCGATCTGATGGGGGTCAAAACCCGCCATTTCGAGCACCTGTAATAATGAAAACTCGGTAAAGTGGGTCACATGGGTAAAATCGATTGCCATACAATTTGTAGCGATCAAACAGCTCATGTTGGGCACCCGTACGCTGAGCCGTCCACCCGAAGCCAGCAACCGATAAAATCCGCGCAGAACCTTAATGGTATCCTCGCGCGGCATATGTTCGAGTACGTCGTGGAAAAACACCACATCGAACGATTCCGCCTGCGCTTCCTGCAACCATTCCCGGATGTCGGCCCGAATCAATTGTGCTTGAGGCAATCGCCTCCTGGCATCAGCTAGCAACTGTTCAGAAAGATCAACTCCGGTCAAATTGGTGAACCCTACCCGCGATAGCATCTCCAGGTAATACCCCTTGGCACAGCCGGCATCCAATATCCTGGCATCCTTGGGAATTTCATCGATCCAGCGCGGCAGCCGGTCACGTTTCAGGCGAATTAGATCATCTGGCAGCAACTCGCGATGCCACCGTTCTTGCATCGAAGTATAGTGACGAGCATAATTCTGAAACAGCTCATGGGTAGGGTCTTGCTTGGCCTCCATCGCGTAACCTCCTTGTTACAATTATTAAAAGTGTAAGGGTGATGCCGATTTCGGCAGTATAGGTGGCTGCCGCTGCGCCCTGCCAGCCCCAGAGGGGAATCCACCATATATTTAGTCCCAGATTCAACACTGCCCCTAATAACAACCCGATCATTCCTTGATGCTGGGCGTCACTCGTCGCCAACGCCTGGTGGAGCAAGAGTCTCGGCAGGCTGGCTAATGGCAACCACGCCAGCCAGCGAACCACCTCCACCGCCCCCTGGTACCCGTGGCCCAACAGCCAAGGCAGAATAGGTGCGGTCAGGGTGAGCACCAACCCTACCAACAGCGCATACCCCATGGCGGGGCCGACTAGCGGACGGACCGCCCACAGGGCGTTGGCGGTTCCGCCGGCGCCGGCGCGGAAGTGGCGTGGAGCAGCGGCCGTAAGCAATGCTTGCAGCGGCAGGAAGGCCAGATCGATGAAGCGGTATCCTGCCGAGTACAATCCGGCCGTCCCAAGGGTCGAAAGGGCGGCGAGCAGGAACTTGTCGGCATCCACGTAGAGCTTTTGGGCACCGCCCATGAAGGCGAACGGCATCCCGGCGCGGAGGTGTTCCCGCAATACCTGCCGGCCTGGCCACACAGGCCTGCCCAGATCGCGATGGGCCTGAAAGGCCACATATCCGGCCGCCAGCAGCGAGGCCGCTGCGTACAACCCTGCCCAGAGCGGCAAGCGCTCTGAAGTTTCGAATCGAAATGCCACGACGAGGAGCACCAAAGCCGCCGTCAGCCTGGCGAGCACCGGCGCGAGCAGGATGCGTGCCGAGCGGCCCATGCGTTCGAAGCCCTGATAGGCACAGGTAGCAATCCGTATAGCCGGCATGAAGACCAGTTCGCCCAGACCCAGCAGCACGGCCACCGACCAGGGGATCCCGGGCAGTAGCCAGGAAGTGCTGAGCAAGTAAAGCAGTCCTATGGGAATCAGGCTCAGCCCCAAGATGCCCAGACTGGCGCCGAAGCTTTCGGCGAAGCGCTTCGGATCGCGCGCCACATCCCGCATCAGGATCGCCTGCCCGCCAAGGCCGGAAAAACAGGCCCAACTGCCCGCGAGCGCCAGAACCGCTGAGAATGCACCGTAGCCTTCGCTGCCAAGAAGCCGGGCGATGATAAGAAATAGCCCCGCCTGGGCCAAGGCGCGCAGGCCCATCCCCGCGCTCAACGCGAAGGCGCCGCGCGCCAATTTGCCGGGGCGATAGTTTTTCAAAGCCATGATGGGCATACAAAATCCACAAATCAGCCATCCCCATTGCCGTTAGGGTCATCTCCAATCATTTGGGGCTTCTCCTTAGTGCCAGGGCTTCGCAAGGGCTTGATGAAGTTGTTTACCTTTTCAACCGTCTTTTCGGGCTGCTGCGCTGAGTCAGCGTTTAGGACGATAACGATCGTGCCCTGATTCTATCCTCCCAGCGCCTCAACCACCTTTTGCCCGAACTGAGGCCAGTCGCAGCGGGCTGTAAATTCCCTTATGTCCTCCTATACTGAAGGCTGCACCAGCATGTCGATGACCTTCTCATTCCCATTGTGCCTTAATCGGCCTTCTTCCGTAAAAGAACGTGACCAAAGATCATAACCAACTTTAATTTCTTATAACAGGCTATTTCACGAGAATCAGTTTTCAAATTGGCTATGCTATCGCTATTAGGACGACTATCAACCAAGAAAAAAGCCAATATTTTTAAAAGGCCAACTTTTATTTAGCTTTCCCCAAAACTACCATAAATAGATGGTTCTTGAACCCATTTTTAAGGCCCTCATATTCTTTCTTGAAAGAACGAGGATTTCTTCAATCTTCCTGCCAATATATCTTTCGGTTTTTTCGAAGAAAACTATTAGCCTTAACTAGTCAGTCCATTCCTGGGGCCATTTGGACTATGGAGCGAATTTAGAAAATAGGACTTTTTAACACAGAATAGGTGTCAATGTGTTATTAATTTGTTCAATTGGAAAGGAGATTGGTCTTCTTGTACCTGAGTGAAGGCCAATGGAAAATTTTTGAATGATTTACCTTTGTAAATAAAGATTTTA
>WGBT01000393.1 GCA_015494185.1 Hyphomicrobiales bacterium
CTCGGAGATGTGTATAAGAGACAGACTGCCTCCAAAAGGCCCCATCCCCCGTTGCGGCCCCTTTGCCTTGGCTGTCACCCCCCTGCCATCGGCCGCCCCCATGGGCTCAAGCTGATTTTGTAATGCCAACAGCTCGGCTTCACCGACCTCGTCAGAATTGTCTTTGGGGGCTTCTTGTTGCAGCTTGTCCAGCTCCTCAGGCGAAGGGAGATCACGATCACCATCATTGGGAATATCGTCCGCCTCCACTTCTGCCGCAGGCGCCACAGCCCCGCTGGCCGGTGTCACCCCCAGCGTCTCATTGGCGATCCTTTGAATATCAGCAAAGGCCACGCCAAACCCGTTTCCCTGTACCACATTGGGCTTCAGCGAAATCACCATCATGGCGATATCTTTGCCGTCCTTTCCCCCAGCTGCCAGAAAACGGTTCTTGATCAGAGGATGAGCGAGCAGTTTCGCTTTCAGTTCCTCGAATTGTTTCCCTGTGGGGATGACATTGGGAAACAGCGGTTTAGACTTTCCTTGGGCATCGGGCTCGGTGCGCATCGAAAACATCGACAAGACACCCTCGACACCTTTGGCAAATTGCAATTCGAGATGAAGGGCCCGCAATTGCTCAAGCTTTTCCGGCGTCATCAGGTCCTTCCCCTCAACGACAACCAAGGTGTCATACTCGCTGGTCGGAAACAGTTTCCCCAACGTCTCAAAGTCACGATAGATTGGGGTGTTGGCGCGAAACAGCTCTGACAAATGCGCTTGCGGCAATAATTTGGGCAGCCCCAACGCTCCGAAAACTGTGGCCAGTAACAGCAGCACGAAGCTGGTCTTCGGCCAGCTCATCCCAACTATGCCAATTTTTTCCAAGCCAAAGCCAAATGATAGATGACGCTGGCGATGAGCCCGCCAGGCGGCACGGGTTTGAGCACGCGCGGCCTTGGCAGCGGCAAACATCCGTTTACTCAAGGCCCGGCGCTGCGCCCGCTCGGCCAGATAGTCAATGCTCGTGCCAAGCATGCGAAGCATGCCGCCAACAAGAAGGAAAAAAAGCTGATAGATCAACAGCCCAATCAACCGCCCCCAGACCAGCAATCTTGCCTGCTGCAGAGCCGCCCGCAACGGCTGTCGATAGCCAGCCAGAGCCGCCCCAAAAGAGCTCCCCAGATGCGTAACAGGGGTTAGAAAATATCTTTCGAAATACCACGAAATCGTGCGCGATGGATGGCGCTGCAAATGAATTTGTGAATCAACCATAGTAATCAAGACTGCTCCCGCTGCACAAACAGGTGGCTTACATTCCCCTGCTACTTAGTCCCCTCATTATCTATGAAGGTTCAAAATCTATGAAGGTTCAAACCTCACCACCGCAGCAATTGACCAGAGCAAGTTGAAAACATATCACAAAACTATTGCAAAGCATATTAAGAACACTTAGCAAGATTTGCCGTCTCTTTCTCTAGGTCATATTGTTGCTTTATCTTTATAAGAGACCATGGAAAAATAGCGCCAAGGCTCCTAAAAACGCCCCGCCAAGGCTCAAGACACTCATTTGAGTATTAATAGATATCGTAAAATATTTATTTACACCAAAGTTTATTCAAAATAATACCGTCACCTCATCTAGCAAATTCGATGAGACACGAAACAATTTCATGATTTATATTGAAGGTTAATATCGAAGATTAATGACGCAACTCACCTATGTTAAGAATCTTTCGTTATGGTTGGACACCAATATTTTTCTGGTGACTTATGTGAGGAATACTTAACGATGGTCTATGACACAATCAAGGCCAAGATCGACGCAGGGCGCCGAATGGGTCAAGGCGCCAACCGAGATCAGGTCAACACCGGTCTGCGCCACCGCTTTGACATTGTCTAAAGTGATCCCCCCTGAAGCCTCGCAAATAATGGGGGCCGCGGCCGCCCGCACCATTGCCACGGCCTGGCGCAGGGTCTTTATGTCCATATTATCGAGCAGAACCGCATCGATGCCGCTTTCAAGGGCTACGCTCAACTGATCGAGCCGGTCAACTTCCACCTCGATTTTCACCAGATGACCGGCCTGGGCCTTCGCCTGGGCGATTGCCCGGGTCAGGTTGCCTACTGCGGCAATATGGTTGTCCTTGATCAACACCGCATCGAACAGGCCGAAACGATGATTGACGCCCCCCCCCGCGCGCACCGCATATTTTTGTAAAGCCCGCAGCCCCGGCACGGTCTTACGGGTGCAACAAATCTGGGCCGGAAGCCCGGCAACCGCGTCCACAAAGCGGGCTGTCAAAGTGGCAACTCCGCTCAACTGCCCCAGAAAATTCAACGCCACCCGTTCGGCCCCAAGGAGACTGCGCGCCTTGCCTTGCAGGGTCATCAAAACCGTCCCTGCCGGAACGCGCGCCCCATCTTCAACATGCTGGACGGTCTCAACAGAGCTGTCATATTGCCGAAAGGCGGCGCTGGCCAGAGCCAAACCGGCGACAACACAAGGTGCGCGGGCAACAATTTCGGCTTTCATCTGATCGGTTGTGGAGAAAATCGCTTGGCTGGTCAGGTCACCCGCAAGGCCCAAATCCTCGGCAAGGGCTTCGGCAACCTTTTGCTGAACCAAGTGCTGAGGCAATGCCGCCAACACGTCCCCCCCTCTCGCGGTGCTTGCCTCCGTGGGGCTGCCATTCATGGTGTTTGCCCCCATGGCGCTTTGCCTCGCGGTCCTATCCCTCGCGGCGCTTTCCCCCGCGCCCCTATCCTTCTTTGTAGTGCTGCTTCTTCCCGTGACGCTTTTCCCCGCGCCCCTTCCCGCCGTAGCCCCTTTCTCCGCGGCTCTTGCTTCCCTGATGCCCGCCCCGTGGTCATTTCGCCCCGCGGTCATTCACCAACCGCCAAAGTCAATGCCGGCTCACTTTGGCTGTGATTGAGCAAGGCCAGGATACGGCGTTGCGAAATCGCCTCCTGCGTCAAAAAACTGCGCTTGGCCCAAGCTGGTGAGCTCTTTGGAAAATCAGCACGAAAATGCCCGCCCCGGCTTTCCGTCCGCATGAGAGCCGCAACAGTAACGAATTTTGCCGCCTCCGCCATATTTTTGAGCTGTGGGAATTGCGCATAAGAACGGCCAATATCTTCAAATTGCCGCAACGCATGGGCAAGACCTTCCTCCTGACGCACCACGCCGACATGCGCCGTCATCACCTCACGCAACTGGCGGACGACAGGAGCCAGCTTGGCCGGAAGCTGTGGCGGCTGTTGCCCGCTGACTTTTGCATAGTGGCGAATATATCGCTGATAACACCGATCTGTGCGAGGATAAGGCAGGTTAGCGATATCACTGGCCACCCGTGCGGCAAAAACCACTGCCTCGAGCAGGGAATTGGAAGCCAGCCGATTGGCCCCATGGGCGCCGGTCGATGCCACTTCCCCACAGGCCCAAAGCCGGTCGATCGTGGTGCGGCCATTGGCGTCGGTATGGATCCCCCCCATGTGATAATGGGCTGCCGGCGCCACGGGGATGAGATCCCGCACCGGATCGATGCCGGCAGCCATGGCTTTGGCATAGACCGTTGGAAACCGCGTTGGAAAGTCGCGGCCGATGGCGGCACGGCAATCAAGGAAAGCCCCACGGCCGGTCATGATCTCCCGATGCACCGCGCGGGCAACGATATCGCGGGGGGCGAGTTCCGCATCAGGATGTTGCCGCACCATGAAGCGTTCGCCGCGCGAATTGACAAGAACGGCCCCCTCCCCCCGTAACGCCTCGGTGGCCAGCGGTGCCGGATCGGTTCCAACAGCGATGGCGGTGGGATGAAACTGCACAAATTCGGGATCGGCAATGATCGCGCCAGCTCGCGCCGCAATCGCCAAAACCTCCCCATTACAGCCCGCCGGATTGGTGGTAACGTCATAAAGGCCGCCAATGCCACCGGTGGCCAAGACCACTGCCCGCGCTGGCAGAAACCGCGGCACGGCAGACGGATACCCCTTGCGGCCCTTACCATTTGGGCCGTCTGGCGCACTCGAAGCTTTCACCGGATCGACAATCAGGCCAACCACCCGCCCCCTGCCGGTAACCAATTCGCGCAGCTTGTATTCTTCCAAAAAGGTGATGGAGGGGGTCTGCCGCGCCTTGGCGATCAGCGTTTTCATGATGGCATGGCCAGCCCGGTCGCCCGTCACCCGGACCACCCGGCGGGCACTGTGTGCCGCTTCTCTGGAAAGGCGCAAGTTGTTTTCGGCATCGGCATCGAAGGGCACGCCGAAATCGATCAGATCGGTAATCCGAGCTTTCGCCTCGCTGGCAATCAACTGTGCGATATTGGCATCAACCAGTCCGGCCCCGGCCCGGATCGTATCAACCACATGGGCTTCAACCGTGTCTTCGGCATCAAGAGCGGCTGCAATACCCCCTTGGGCCCAACCGCTGGAGGTCTGTTCGCCAAGTTTGGCCGCAGAAACAACGGTGACAGGAATAGGCGCCAGTTTGAGAGCCGTAAACAGGCCGGCAATGCCTGCCCCGACAATGATCACACTGGGCGTGACGTGATCCTGCTGTGTTAAGGCATTGATTGCGGTGATATGACTATTACCACTCTTGTTATTGTTATCATTGTCGGCCATGTCGACTCGACTCCCAACTCGAAAATCTCGGAATCTCTTTTCCTATCACCTTTCTCTTCCCGCTCAACCATCCCTTCTTCAACCACTATGGTTACAGATATCAGAAGGTGAAAAAGTTACGTTCGAGATTCCTCAACACGGGCACTTCACAAAAATCCCATACAGCAAAAAGGATACCACAGTAATAATATAAATCGCCTCTTGGTTAGCAATCAATTTATCCCTGTTATTTTGTCACACTGATCATGCGCTCGACAGACCGTCTTGCCTGCGCGGCGATTTCCGGATCAACATGCACTTCCTTGCCCATCATCAACAGGGAATCCAAAATCTTCGGCAATGTAATCCGCTGCATATGGGGACATAAATGACATGGCCGGATGAATTTGACATCGGGATGTTCAACCGCGACATTATCACTCATCGAACATTCGGTCACCAACATGACGTTTTCCGGCTTCATGTTTTCCACCCATTTGATCATGCCGCTGGTGGAACCGGCAAAATCGGCCTCTTTCAAGACCTCTGGCGGGCATTCGGGATGGGCGATGATCTTCAGCCCCGGCACGGCCTCCCGGAACGATCGCAATTGCGGCGCGGTAAACCGCTCATGAACCTCACAACGCCCCTCCCAGGCAATGATCTCGACCTCGGTTTGCGCTGCGACATTTTGCGCAAGATATTTGTCCGGCACCATGATCACCCGGTCCGCATTAAGTGACTCGACCACCTGCAAGGCATTGGCCGAGGTGCAGCAAATATCGCACTGAGCCTTCACTGCGGCACTGGTATTGACATAGGTGACGATCGGCACCCCCGGATAGGCTTCACGCAGCGCCTGCACATCTTCTGCGGTAATCGACTCCGCCAGGGAACACCCCGCTTCCATATCGGGAATGAGAACGGTTTTTTCGGGATTGAGGATTTTCGCCGTTTCCGCCATGAAATGCACGCCGCATTGCACGATGACATCCGCATCGGTCTTGGCCGCTTGTTTGGCGAGCTGCAACGAATCACCGGAAAAGTCGGCAACCCCATGAAAAATATCGGGGGTCATATAGTTGTGCGCCAAGATCACCGCATTGCGGACCGCTTTCAAATCGTTGATGGCGGCAATATAGGGGGCAATCTTCGGCCATTCCGCCTCGACAATCACCGATTTGAGCTGCTCATAAATGGCGGCTGTCTTGTGCTTGACTTCATCCGTAAAAACCAATTCAGGGCGTTCGAGCTTGTCTTTCAGAGCTGCCGTCCCACCCATTTCATGAGTCTTTGGGGTCTTTGGCCGCGCGGAAGATTTCCGCAATTGCTGGCTCTCAATGATTGTCAAGGTTTCATCCTTTCCCGCCGGTTTGCCGGTCCGGCTCATCAGTCACTCGACCATAGCTTTCGCTGGTTGCTTCATCCATCCGATAGCGGACCAACGCACCGAATAATTATGCTCATTTTGAGTATATATATGCCCTAAAAAAGAACCGGACAAGCCGGCGCCCTAAATTTGCATGATATAGCCCTCTTTGCAACCGCTTTGGCTGGCACATGAATTTGCTGAAAGCGGGGGGGCTTCTCTCAAATCCTCAAATTCATAACACCTGGTTTCATAATACGATGGTCCCAACAGCGCCCAGCTTCACCAAATTGACGCAACTGCGGCGAAACGACGAATTGCCTTGCCGAAAGGATAACAATTCGATAAGCCCAAACTATTCTGTTTAGCACGGCTGGCTGATCTTTGACCAAACGGCCATGCCTATCGCTCTGATGAGCTTCTGATCTTTAAGAGACTTTGAAGGCTGCCGAACCCATGCAATATGTCTCAACACGCGGCGAAGCGCCGGTGCTTGATTTTGAAGATGTGATTTTGACTGGACTGGCGCGCGATGGCGGGCTTTATGTCCCCGCCCGCTGGCCGGAATTTTCCGCCCAGGAAATCGCCCGCTTTGCCGGGATGCCTTACACCGAAATCGCCTTTCATGTCATGTGGCCCTATTTGGGGGGCGCCATTGAAGCGGACGAATTCCGCACGCTCATCGAAGAAGCTTACAGCGGCTTCAACCACTGTCAGGTCACGCCGCTGGTGCAAATCGGCCCCGGCGAATGGATCATGGAGCTGTTCCATGGCCCCACACTGGCATTCAAGGACATCGCCATGCAGATTGCCGCGCGGTTGATGGACCGGGCTTTGAAAAAACGCGGCGAGCGGGCGACCATCGTGGTGGCCACGTCCGGCGACACCGGCGGTTCGGCAATCGAAGCCTTTCGCGGCCGTGATGCCATCGATATTTTCTGTCTCTATCCCCATGGCCGGGTCACCGAGGTGCAGCGGCGGCAGATGACCACCCCGACCGAAGACAATGTCTATACGATTGCCCTTGAAGGGGTGTTCGACGACTGTCAGGCTTTCGTCAAAAACCTGTTCAATGACCTGCCGCGGCGCGACGCCTTGAAACTGACCGCCGTGAACTCCATCAACTGGGCGCGGATCATGGCGCAGATGGTCTATTATTTCGCCTCCGCCGCAGCCCTTGGCGCGCCGTCGCGCCCGATGCGCTATGCCGTACCGTCGGGAAATTTCGGCGACATCTATGCCGGCTATGTGGCCCGTAAGATGGGGCTGCCCATCGAGCGGCTGATCATTGCCACCAATGTCAACAACATTCTGGAGCAGACCTGGCGCACCGGTGTCTATGCCCCGCGCGGCGTGGTGGCAACATCGAGCCCGAGCATGGATATCGCCGTTTCCAGCAATTTCGAACGGCTGGTCTATGAAATCACCGACCATGACACCGGCCGGGTCAAACGGCTGATGGAGGACTTGCCCAAAAAAGGCAGCTATTCCCTGAGCGAGGCCGAACATGCCCGGTTCAAGGCCCGTTTTGCCGCCTATCGCGCCACCGAAGAGGACACCCGGGCGATGATCAAAAAACTGTTTAAGCAGACCGGCTATCTCGCCGACCCACACACCGCCATTGGGGTGAAAGCGGCCCGTGATTATATGGCCACAAAGCGCAGCGAAAGCACCAATCCGATCATCACCCTGGCCACCGCCCATCCCGTCAAATTCCCGGATGTGGTCATCGAAGCCAGTGGCCAGATTCCGCCAAGCCCACCGATCATCGCCCAACAAAAAACCATGAAGGAGCGTTTCGAAATCCTGCCCAACGACTTTGAAACCCTGGCCGATTATATTCAGCAACGGTCCCGCGCCGCGAAAGCATCGATCTCATGACGGTCCAACTCACCCAACTTGAAAATGGCCTGCGCATTATCACCCATGACATGCCACAGCTGCAAACCGTTTCGCTTGGTGTCTGGGTCGGCACCGGGGCACGTCATGAACGCGACGATCAGCATGGCATTGCCCATCTGTTGGAACATATGGCCTTCAAAGGCACGCCCAGACGTTCAGCCCGCGAAATCGCCGAAGCGATTGAAAATGTGGGGGGCGATCTCAATGCCGCAACGTCACTGGAAACCACCGCCTACTATGCCCGGGTGCTGAAAGATGACGTGTCTTTGGCGCTCGATATCATCAGTGACATTCTGCTCAATCCGCTGTTCGATCCGCAAGAGTTGCAGCGCGAACAAGCTGTTATTTTGCAAGAAATCGCCGCCTCGGAAGACAGCCCCGATGACCAGGTCTATGATCTGGCCCAAGCCGCAGCCTATCCCAAACAGCCCCTTGGCCGCACCATTTTGGGAACGCCTGAAAGTATCACCCGATTGACCCCGGATGATCTCCGTGACTATCTGGCCACCCATTACACCGCCGGCCGGCTGGTGATCGCCGCCGCAGGAGCTGTATCCCATGACCGGTTCGTTGCCGAAGCAGAACAATATTTTGCCGCTTTCAAACCCCGCCCCGCCCCGCCTTTGCAGGCGGCGGATTATGTGGGTGGCGAGGCCCATTCAAGCCGTCCTTTCGAACAATCCCATCTGCTTTTGGGCTTCGATGGCCCAAGCTACCGTGAAAAGAGCTATTATGCGGCCCAGGTTCTCTCGAGCCTATTGGGCGGGGGCATGTCCTCCCGGCTGTTCCAGGAAGTTCGCGAAAAACGCGGTCTTTGCTATGCTATTTATTCCTTTTGCTGGGGCCTGTCCGATTCGGGCATGTTTGGGATACATGCCGCCAGCGGGGCTGAACAGATGGATCAACTGGCCGAGATGGCGCTTGGCGAATTGCGTATACTAGCCGAAAAAGGCCCCCTTGAACAGGAAGTCCGCCGCGCCAAGGCCCAATTGAAAGCCTCTCTTTTGATGAGTCTTGAAAGTTCCTCTGCCCGCGCCGAACAAATGGCCCGTCAGGTCCTTGTTTACGGCCGCCCTCTTGAAATCGCGGAACTCGTTGACAAGGTCGAGGCGGTCAGTGTCGAAGCCGTCCGCGAAATTGCCGCCAAGATTCTGACCCACGCTCCCTTGACGCTTTCAACCGCTGGTGACAAAGGCCCCTTGCGAAGTTATGATCGCCTCCGGGCCTTGTGTGCTTGATCATACAAGAAAATATCGCCCCTCACTGGCTATTGCAAAAGACAGATTGCAAGTTTTCAATCGATATGAAGGATCGGGCGTGCGGCTTTCTGAAAGTCAACGGTGCCCAGCGCAATCATTACTTTGCAACCATTTACTTTATGTCCGGTTAGCAGATGACATTGCCGATTGAAACCTTAAGAAAGAACGCCAAGACATGAACTCTATGGCCATTTGGCCTCGATCCGGGCGCAATTTCGCCCTTGTCTTATGTGAAATGTAGGTTTCTCATAATGAATGTAGGTTTCTCATAATGAATAATGTTGTATGAATGTTGAGGGAGGTGAATGTTGGGGAGGGGAAGACTTCCGCGTTTGACCCAACAGACAGGATCAAACCAGCCCTTGCCTTCCATCCCCCTTGCATTCCATGATGAGACCGGGGCATTTTCTCGGAGTTTGTCAAGGGCCGCCTTTTTAGTTCCCCGCCGCGCTTGAAGCCTTGGTGGCATCACAGCGCTCCACGTTCTCTTGTTGGCGGCCGCAAAGCGGGTTCACCCTTGACAAACTTCCAGAAAATGCGAAACCGCTCACCATGGAAGGCAAGGAGAAGGCAAGGACAGGTGTGGGCTTGAAGGTGCGAATAAAAACTCAAACGGGGCGCGAGCAGAAGTGAGAAGATCAAATTGGAAACGGGGAGAGAACTCCCCAAAGGCGGTTGACAGCCCCCTGATCTCCCCCATGGTTTCCATGCCACGGCCAGATCACCCCTTGGCCTGCCATACACAAAACCGTAAGGTTTGGCAGCTGGCGATCTTACTGCTGGGCCTGCTCACTTTACTGTTACACCCAACGCCAAGCTGGGCGCTTGAACCGATCATTGTCGATCATACCCAAAAGAAAATCGATATCACCGAAAAAGGCCAGCTTTATCGCGGCCGGGGCGACCGGTTGCAAATCGAAACGGCGGCCGGTGACGACGGCATTCCCGGCCGGATGGTGGTGCGCGCCAGTACCCGGGGCACGGATCCCAATTGGGTGGTTTTCGCACTCAAAAACCCCACTGACAAAACCATTGCGCGATGGCTGATTGCCGACCGCTATACCTTGTCCGGCTCGAAAATCTTCAATCCCGATCTGGATAGCGCGCGGATCATCGACGTCACCCCCTCGCTTGGTTTCAAGCCCGAACGGGTGCCCAACAAAAAAGCCGATGTGTTCCGAATCACCGTCGAACCGGGCGCCACCACGACCTTTGTTGCTGAACTATCCTCCTTGCGCTTTCCGCGCATTTATCTGTGGCGTGTCAACCCCTATATCAATCACCGCTATGACATCACCTTGTTCAGTGGCATTCTGCTGGGGATCACCGGGATTTTGGCGATCTATCTGACAACCATCTTCGCCGCCAATCATCAGCTGGTCTTTCCAGCCGCCGCCTTTTTGGCCTGGTCGATTTTAAGCTATCTCTGCGTCGATTTCGGTTTCTGGCATAAATTGTTCAACTTGCATATCGAGGACAACGGCACCTATCGCGCCGCCTCAGAAGCCGCCATTGTCGCGGGCCTGATTGGCTTTCTTTATGCCTTTTTGCGTCTCAATCTCTGGCACCGCTGGATCAAGTGGGTCTTTGGGCTTTGGTTTGTAACACAATTGCTGCTTTTGCCATTGGCCGTGCTTGATGCGGCTTTGGCCGCCTCGCTGGCCCGGCTGTCTTATCTTCCTTTAGCGGTTGGCGGCAGTCTGCTGATTGCCTTTCTAGCCATCAACGGACAAGAACGGGCGCTCTCCCTCTTGCCGACATGGCTGTTATTCTTGGTCTGGATGTTTGCCGCTGCGGTGACCATCGAAGGCCATTTGACCGGGGAAATCATCGCCTCGGCTCTCAATGCGGGACTGGTTTTGATTTTGGCGCTGCTCACCTTCACCGCCACCCAATTCGCCTTTCGCGGCTCCGATCAAGAGCTTTCCTTTGGCGCCCCCCGTTCACAATTGCAACTGCGTGCTCTGGCCATTGAAGGCGCGGATTCGGCGGTGTGGGAATGGCAGCCGCGGCGCGATGAAATATCGGTGGGGACCGAAGTGGAAGATGCCCTGGGCCTGAGCTGGGGAACCTTGAGCACCCGCGTCAAGGACTGGCTGAAATTTCTGCATCCTGCAGATCGCGAACGGTTCCGTCTGATTCTGATTGGCATCGAAGAACGCAATGGCGGCGATATCGATGTGGATTTCCGCATGCGCCGTTCGGATGGCACCTATCTGTGGTTCGGCCTCAAGGCGCATTCCATCGATCATGGCCAAAGCCGGGCGCTGCGCTGTGTTGGGCTTATGCGCGACATCACCGATGCCAAACGCGCCCAGGAACGGCTGATGCATGATGCCGTCCATGACAGCCTGACCGGTCTGCCCAATCGAGCCTTGTTTCTCGACCGCCTGTCTTATGCCGTAACCCGCGTGCGGGAAGAAAACGCCACCAACCCGACCTTGATGTTTATCGACATCGACCGGTTCAAGAATGTCAACCAGTCTTATGGGTTTGTGGTGGGTGACAGTATGCTGCTGACCGTGGCCCGCCGCCTGTCCCGCCATTTGAAACCGCAAGACACCCTTGCTCGGATCGGCGGCGATCAGTTTGGCATTTTGGTGGTCTCGGAAAGCAATCCCCAAAATATCGCGATGTTGGCCGAACGGATTCGCCGGGCGCTGCGCAGCCCGATGAAAATTGGCGGCGATGAGATCATTCTGACCAGCTCGATTGGCATCGCCATCTATGATGGGCGCCAAAACACGCCAGAAGATCTGCTTCGGGA
The DNA here is from genome assembly GCA_015494185.1 of Hyphomicrobiales bacterium. Taxonomy (GTDB): domain Bacteria; phylum Pseudomonadota; class Alphaproteobacteria; order Rhizobiales; family S144-35; genus S144-35. The sequence continues at coordinate 11,882 of WGBT01000393.1, forward strand.
AGCTGAGCTGGCGATGTATTTCGCCAAGCGATCAGGAACGGACCGGATCGAGCTGTTCAATCAGAGCATGACCCAGGGCCGCGATGACCGGGTTGCTTTTGAAAGCGAGCTGCGCCAAGCTTTACAACGCAATCAAATGACCGTCAGCTATCAGCCCATCATGCGGCTTGGCACCAACGAGCTGGCAGGCTTTGAAGCGTTATTGCGTTGGGAACATCCGAAATTCGGCCTGGTCAATCCGGCCGAATTCATCCCTATCGCCGAAGAATCCGACTTTATCGGCGAGCTTGGGACCTTCGTTCTCGAACGCAGCGTGCAAGCGGTCAGAACCTGGCACACTCTGCTGCCGCGGCGGGACAATCCGCTTTTCGTCAGCGTCAATGTCTCAAGCCGGCAGATTTTCCGCCGCGAGCTGGTGCAAGACATCCGCCACATCATGGGGCGCCAAAGTATTCCACCGGGAACCTTGCGCCTTGAAATCACTGAATCCTTGGTGATGGAAAACCCAGAACAGGCCGCCGAAATTCTCGATTGGCTGCGCACCCTTGGCGCCTCTTTGTCACTCGATGATTTTGGCACCGGTTATTCTTCGCTGGCCTATTTACACCGGCTTCCCTTTGATACCTTGAAGATCGACAAAACGCTGGTTCAAAACCGGGGCATGCACAGCTCGGGTCTAGCGATCTTGAAATCCATCGTGGCCCTGGCCCATGAGCTCGACAAGGATGTCGTCGCCGAAGGGGTTGAATTTGAAGAAGATGTGATCTTTTTGCGCTCGATCAATTGTGACTTTGCTCAAGGTTTTTATTTTGGGGAACCAATCCCCGAGCATGAGGTTGGCAATGTGCTGCGCGCTCTCGCTCAGGTCACGCAAACAAGCAGCCGTTCATCTGCGACTAAGAAAACATCGAAAATCAAGAAAGCGCGAGCAGATCATAAGAAGGCAACTGTAACTGTCACCCCGGGCAAAGCCCAGACCACCAACCAAACACAAAGCGCCAACCAAGCGCCAGGCGTAAATCCAATGCAGGGGATGAAGCAGACGCCGAGCGTTCAACCAACATTAGTGCATCCAGAAGCCACACAACCAGCCCCCACTTTAAGCACTCCCGGAAAAAATCCCCCATTTAGCCAACCTCCCGCAGCGCAACCGCCAGTCAGCACAACCGCCCCCCAAGCTGCGCGGGAAATGCCGCAAAATCCCAGCTCTGGCGCCTCCGCCCCGCAAACGCCTCCGTCAAAGCCCGCAGCCCAGCCCTCTGTTTCGCAACCGCCAGCAGACCCATCCCCGGTTGGAGCGCCCGTTACGCCTGCTAAACCACTGCCCCCAGAATCGACAAAGCTGGCTTCTCCTCCCCCCCAAGGGCGCTCCACCGCCTCACAGCCAGGCATGTCGAAACCGGCAGTCCAGC
>WGBT01000394.1 GCA_015494185.1 Hyphomicrobiales bacterium
CCCCCGCAATGCATTCATAACACATTGATATTAACGCCTTATTTTACGCTCCAAAGGAATGGATATGACAGGCAAGTTGCCGTTTGGGCCAATTTCCTCGCCAATTGATCGGGCGGGTGTTTCAGACTTCACGCTTCCCTCAAGCCAGAGATTCGGGAAAAGCAGCATGAAAGCCGTGAGAGCCTGTGGATGACGGCGGCAGGATTTGTTCCGGGCGCGGCTGAATCAGATCATCACATGAAATATCCCAAAGCGCTGCCGGGCAGGCCTTATCCCCCTATCCTATGACTATTGACGGACACACCCTGCACATGGTGCCGCCGGCGATCGAGCGGCTTACGGGCGCGCGGCTTAAGCAGGCTTATGTGGACGGCGGCTTATAGGTAAAGCCGAGCTTAGCTCAAAAGTTGGTGACGGCGGTTTAATCAGGCGACGGATTTGCTGGTTTCGATTTTGGCATTTCAATACATTCGCGCTCTTATGCCCCCAACAGCGTTGATGTTTAGTCGTGCCATAGACCTCGCTCAATGCCGGCAAAAACTTATAATGTCTGCTAGCCGTCGCGAAGTGCAAAGGATCATTGAGAACCGGCGGGGGGACTACAACGAGCACCCTCCGCATTCATCCTTGAAATATTAGACACCGAAAGAGTTTGCGGCAGGCAGTTCCATTCACAAACCGCAATGGGCGTCTGCGCCTGCGCTATCAGAGGTTCCAGTACATCCACTCATTGCGACTGCCGCCATATAGTGGAGAAACACAAGAAGAACAAATTCTCCTTATCCCTAGACCAAGGGGTGGGAATAGACCACTGCGTTTACGGTTGCCGTTGATGGTGCTTTGCCCCCAGTTCCGTCCCGAGGGGGCCGGCGATGCCTTCGACATTGAGGCCGCCAGCAATGGCTCTATTGGATAACCGGAGTAGTCCTTTTATGACGGGGGGACAGTGTATGATATATAAGGGGCTATGATACGGTGAACCATCATGGGGCCCTGTTCGAAAAATTTTTGTCAGCAAAGATCACGCTATGTCCGTGCTGGTTCCTGATTCCAGATCAAGCAGAAATCGTTTGCGGAAAAGGCCGCCGCTATAGCCGGTCAGGCGGCCATTGGCTCCAATCACCCGATGGCAAGGAATAATGATGGCCAAGCGATTTTGGCCGTTGGCATTGGCCACCGCGCGCACTGCTTTGGGGCGTCCCAAGGCTTCGGCCTGTTGCTGGTAGGATCGGGTTGCCCCAAATGGGATATCCTGCAGCCCCTGCCAAACCGCCCGCTGAAACGGTGTGCCTGTGAGTACCAAGGGCACAGAAAAGCCCTTCCTTTGGCCCGCGAAATAGGCGTTCAATTGTTCTGATATTGCCTGCAAATGCGGGTTTTTGCCGGGTTGAATATCCGCCTCGAAGTGTTGTTTCAGCTGGGCTAGTTTCCGCGCTAGCAAGGGGTGATCAGCATAGTCCAGAAGACATAGGCCCTTAATACTTGCAACAGCCACCATTTTCCCCAAGGGGGTGGCAATCGTGGCGGTCTGTAAACTTTGCATTGGCACCATGAGCCCCGCGCCCCTCCTGCGCCCCTTTTGCTCCTTTGATTGGCAGCTTGGCCTTAGAATATTTCTATCCCCGGTGTCCGGGACAGAACCGGGTTAGTCTTCCTTTGGTGCCAGTTGCGGCATTGAGGGGGCCTCTTCGGCGGCTTCAGATGCCGGGCCTGAGACGACATAAGCTTCTGACAGCCATCGGCCCAGATCCACATCGGCACATCTCTTTGAGCAAAAAGGGCGAAATTCCTGCTGACGCGGCGCGCCACAGATTGGACAGCGGAGGGGGCGGGAAGAGCTCTTGCCATTGGTCTTCCTACTGTTTTTGTTCACGGTTTCACTCATGCTTGCTCATGCCATCCCCGTTCATAGGCTCTCGCATGCCACCTCATTCATACTGCCATCGGGTAGGTCCTCCCGTAATCTAACCGGGGCATCCCGCAAATTGGACAGGACCTTGGCCGTCCCTTGCTTGCTCAGGCGCTTTCGAGTTCGGCCTTTGATAGCCAGCCGAAATAGACTGGATAGCCTTCCCCGCGCAGCAAATTGACGACTTCCAAAAGGGGAAGCCCCACCACATTGGAATAGGAACCGACCAGTTTGCTGACAAAGGCGCCGGCCAGTCCCTGAATGGCATAGCCGCCAGCCTTGCCGCGCCACTCTCCAGCAGCGACATAGCTGTTGATTTCCTCAAAGCTCAACCTTTTGAAACGCACCCGGGTTTCGACAACTTTTCGTTTTACCTTGTCCTCAGGTGTCAACAGGCAAACCCCGGTATAAACCCGATGATTGCGGCCTGACAACAGCTCCAGCGCGGCGGCGGCTTCTTCCACGATTTCCGGTGTCAAAATCACCCGGCGGCCAACGGCAACCACGGTATCGGCGGCCAAAATATAAGCATTGGCGGTCTCGGGATCTTCGCGGATAACCCGCCGTGCTGCTTCGGCCTTGGCGCGTGACAGCCGGTTGACCAATGTGCGGGGCATCTCACCTTTCTTCGGGGTTTCGTCGATCGAGGCGGCCCATAGGCTGTCAGGCTCGATGCCCACCTGCTGCAACAGCGCCAACCGCCGCGGCGATCCCGAAGCCAAGACCAGTTTCGGGCGGCCGCCTGGCTTGTTGCCACGCTCTTTCGCGAGTGCAGCACGTTTTCCGCTCTTGCTCCGACCAAACAATCCAAGAGCGCCCCCACCGGATGCCATCATGTCTTTGCTCAAAACCATAAGTCCCGCCGTTTGTGCGGTTCTTCCTCACCGCTTTTCAGGGCTTTGGAAGGGCTTCGGCCGAAGCGCCTTCCTGCCATACGCGCCTTTATTTGTAGCGATAAATGATGCGGCCTTTGCTCAGGTCATAGGGCGTCATCTCGACCAGAACCTTGTCCCCCGCCAACACTCGGATTCGGTTTTTGCGCATTCGTCCGGCGGTATGGGCAATGACTTCATGGCCATTTTCCAACTCAACACGAAAAGTCGCATTGGGCAGCAGCTCGCTGACCGTGCCAGAAAATTCCAGTAATTCCTCTTTCGCCATTGTTATTGATCATCCTTCATAAGCAATAATCCTTTCTGTTCAAGATATTGCCTTTGGCCGTCAATCACAACCAAAGCCATTGATTTGCATCGAATATTCATACTCTTCTTGCCCGCAAAGCGCAACCTTTCAACTGCGCTCTCTCAAGAGCGTTTTGATCCCTTTCCCGTTTGCCATTGCAACGTATAAAACAAGGTGAAGAGGCGGCGCGCGGTTGCAAAGTCGAGTTTCACCTTGCCTGCGAGGGCTTCCATCAAGATGCGGCTGCCCTCGTCATGAAGGCTGCGGCGTCCCATGTCGATAGCCTCTATACG
>WGBT01000395.1 GCA_015494185.1 Hyphomicrobiales bacterium
ATCAATCCAATGGCGGCATCGAATCTCAAAACGGAACTGATTGCGCAAGCCGAAAAAGCCGGTTTTGATGTCATCCGGGTTCTTGGTGCGGAAAGTGTCCCCCCCTATCAGAACTATTTTGCCGATTTCATCGAAAACAAGCTTTATGGCGATATGGTTTGGATGGCCGAAACCGCGCCCCGCCGAACGAGCCCGAAAGCGCTATGGCCACAGGCGCGTTCAGTCATTGTCATGGGGATGAATTATGGCCCGAAAATTGACCCTTTAAGCCAACTAGCTCACAAATCACATGGCGCGATTTCGGTCTATGCCCAAGGCGGCGATTATCATCAGCTGATCAAACGGCGGTTGAAACGTGTTGCCTCCTGGTTGGCGCAAACCAGCGGCGAGCTGGTCAAAATCTTTGTCGATACCGCGCCGGTGATGGAAAAACCGCTGGCGCAAATGGCCGGGCTGGGATGGCAGGGCAAACATAGCAATCTGGTATCCAAGCGGTTTGGCTCCTGGCTGTTTTTGGGAGAAATTTTCACCACGGCCCGGCTTGCTCCGGACCCTGAAGAGGCTGATCACTGTGGCTCATGCCGCCGCTGTCTGGAAATCTGCCCGACAAAAGCCTTTCCAGCCCCCTATCAACTCGACCCGCGCCGCTGCATCTCTTATCTGACAATCGAACACAAAGGACATATTCCCTACGAACTGCGAAAAGCCATTGGCAACCGGATATTTGGTTGCGATGATTGTCTGGCCGTCTGTCCATGGAATAAATTTGCTCAACTCGCGCGCGAAGCCCGGTTTCAGCCACGCCCCACGGCGGCATTGCCAAAGCTTGCCGATTTGCTTGCCCTGGATGAGGCCGCTTTTCGTGAGCGCTTCAAGGGCTCCCCGGTCAAGCGGGCTGGCCGGGATCGCTTTATTCGCAATGTTCTGATTGCGGCCGGCAATTCACAAAACAAACAGCTTCTTGGGCCCATCGAGCGGCTGTTGAGTGATCCTTCTCCACTGGTGCGGGCCATGGCGGTTTGGGCCTACAAGGAATTGGCCGGCGCCAAAGCGCTCCATAAAGCTTTTTTACGTTACGGTCAGAACGAACCCGACAAGGCTGTTCAAACCGAATGGCAAAAGGGCTTGGGAAAGTTCGCCGGTTGAGTTCCATGAAAGCTCGTACTTGACCTCACAGACAGTGTTATGCCAAGGGCCCTTGGTATTAGAACCGTCCTTACCTTCCATGATAGAACCCTGGCCTTTTCCCAAACTTTGTCAAGGGTTGAACCGCTTTGCAGCGCTTGAAGCGCCCTTGACAAAGTTTGGGAAAAGACAAAACGGCTTACCATGAAAGGTAAGGACAGGTTTGGATAAGGACAGGTTTGGACGAGAAATAGCGAGAAGCAGTAGGAAAAACGATCATTCTCAGCCGGGTCACAGATCGCTTGCTACAAGGAACCTCTATAAATGCACCTGCTCCCCCTTCGCCCCCTGCCAACCGTCACAAAGTGCCAAAATATGGCAGTTGGCAGGAGGTGGAGGGGGAAGAAAGCCTTATAAATAGAGGTTCCCTACAAGTTATCCAACGCAATTCCGTTTTCGCTAGGATGGCGGACGGATTAAGCGATCATGAGGATAACGATGGTTATAGATCCCCAAAAGGCCCCACCCAATAACACAACCAAGGCGTCGTCCCACCAACGCCCCCGCAACTCCAAGCGGCACACAAAACCCAAACAGGCGGTTGTCATCATCCATGGCATGGGCGAACAGATCCCAATGCGGACTTTACGGGATTTTGTCGATGCCGTTTGGGTGAGTGACACTTCGCTATTCTCCAAATTCCGCCCCGATCCCAATACCGGCACCCGGCGGCGGGAATATAACCCGGTTTGGAGCAAGCCGGACCGCCGCAATCGCTCTTTCGAACTGCGCCGGATGACAACGGAACGCCTTTCCGGCGGCCGGCGTACTGATTTTTATGAATTTTACTGGGCCCATCTGATGCATGGAACCACTTGGGAACATGTCAAAATCTGGTTCAAAGATCTGTTGTTGCGCTCCGCTTCCCGGGTTCCAGACAATGTCTATCCCATCTGGCTTGGGCTTTGGGCCATCACCGTACTGCTCGTTGCCATCTTTACATTGGCGCTGTTTCCTCAGTTCACCTGGGCATCGACACTGGCAACCGCAATTGGCACTTCGACCGTGGTCTTTGGCCTCAATGTCTTTGTGCTGAAATATTTTGGCGATGTGGCTCGCTACGTCAATGCCAATCCGGTCAATGTGGCGCGCCGCCAAGAAATCCGCGACCGTGGTGTTGAACTTTTGGAAATGTTGATGGGCTTGCGCGATCATGACGGCGAATGGTTTGCCAAAAACGGCAAACCGCCCACCCGCGAATATGACCGTATCATTGTCGTCGGGCACTCGCTGGGAGCTATCATCGCCTATGACATTCTAAAACATAGTTTTGCCCGGGTTCATAACCAGTTTGATGACACCGTTCTTAATAATCCCAACAGCAAACAGCCCGAGCGGCAAAAAATGGAGCAAATGTTGCAAAAAGCAGCAAGCGGAGAAATCCCTTTTGATCTGCAGCGCTTTCGTGAACAACAACATCGTTGCCGTCTGGAACTCAATGCCCTTGGCAACCCTTGGATTGTCAGCGATTTCATCTCAATTGGGGCGCCGCTCACCCATGCGGAATTTCTGCTTGCCAGCGATGAGGCCGACTTATGGGAACAGCAGGAAAATCGGATCTTGCCAACCTGCCCGCCGGTGTTGGAATGGGATGGCCGCACCCAAAATCATCATTTCAGTTACCGTGCCGACCGTGACCGCAAACGGGCCAAGACCCCGGCTGAGGAAGCCGCCCGGTTGCGCTATCCCCACCACGCGGCCCATTTCGCCTTCACCCGTTGGAGCAATATCTATTCCCCGGCCCAAAAGGTGTTTTGGGGCGATATTATTTCAGGACCAGTAGCGGACCATTTTGCCATGCGTACCCCGAAACGGTCGCTTAAAGGCATTCTCGATGTTGCGGTGTTGCCCGGCCTCGATCAGACGGGAAAACCCAACGGCTCACCCCCATTTTTCACCCATAGTCAATATTGGGATTTGCAGGCTGGCGAATCTCCCAAAGATTCAAAACAAGCGCCACACCATATTCAGGTCTTGCGTCAAGTGCTCAATTTGGCCGAACCCCTGGAAAAGCTTTGAGAAAGCGCTCAACTGTTCCCCTGCTATGACCTGTAATACCGCCGGGCCGGGAAGTCTTGGGTGGCATCACCACACTCCACGCTTGCTTGTGTGGGCACAAAGTGATTGCCCTTCGTTCATGATCTTGTTTTGCTTCCTTCTTTTTTGTTACAGTGAGACCATGACTGTTATATTCGATACGCTCAAACTCGCTAAAGAATTGCGTGATCAGGCTGGCTTTCCCCAAAAACAGGCGGAAGGGCTGGCCACAGCATTAGGACACTCAACCGCCGAGGCTCTTGCCACCAAAACTGACATCGCTGAGGTCAAGGCTGATATTGCCGAAGTCCGTACCGAGGTTGCCGAACTGCGCAGCGAAATGAAAACCGAAGTTGCCGAGGTCAGATCCGAGATTGCCGAAGTCCGCACCGAGGTTGCCGAACTGCGCAGCGAAATGAAAACCGAAGTTGCCGAGGTCAGGACCGAAATCGCCAGGCTTGAAACCAAGATGCAGCAGATGAAAGCGGAATTGCTCAAATGGTTCATCGCCATCATCTCCGGCCAAGCCATCTTCATCGTCACCATGATCAAGCTGCTTTGACAAATGTCAGTCGGGATGCAGCCGCGGCTGGATCAGACCACAGCAGATCGCGCAAGTGTATGGAGCAAGACCTTGGCTTTGACTGACTCGTATACCACCCAATTCCATAAAATTTTCAAAGGAATACGGAAAGCATGAGCGGTCAATAAAAACACCTCCGGTCTTACGCCTCAATTCTCAATAGCCAGCTCCCCAGCCATGTAATCGGGGAGCCAGCTTTCATGAATCCGGCGCAGCTCGTCAAGGGGAATGGGCGCCTCCCCGGGCAAGACAATGGCATCACCGCCAACCCGTCCGACAATCCGCACCGGCAAGCTGGCAAATTGTGCTGTCGTGACGATCACCGCTGCGTTTTTCTCACTGGCCGCCAGCAAATAGCGGCCCTGATCTTCAGAAAACATCACCGCATGCGGGTATGTCTCATTGCCAAGATTATCGAAGACAAAACCGAGATTGCCCGCCAGCGCCATTTCGGCCACTGCCACCAACAGCCCGCCATCCGAAATATCATGTACTGCCGAAACCCGCCCCTTGCGGATGAAACTGCGCACCAATCGGCTGGCCTGCCGTTCATCTTTCAACACCACCGGAGGCGGTGCCCCTTCGCGGCGCCCCAAGATCACATCCATATAGGCTGACCGGCCGAGATGACCGCGCTCATGTCCTAATAACAACAGAAAATCACCTTCGTTCTTGAAGGCAATGTCTGCCATTTGTTTCACGTCTTTGAGAAGCCCCACCCCTCCAATCGCCGGGGTTGGCGGGATCGCCTCCCCATTGGTTTCATTGTAAAGGGAAACATTGCCCGAAACGACGGGAAATTTCAGCTCACGGCAAGCCTCACTCATCCCCCGTAGCGCCTCGACAAACTGCCCCATAATCTCGGGGCGTTCCGGATTGCCGAAATTCAGACAATTGGTGATCGCCAAAGGCTCCGCCCCCACAGCGGAAAGATTGCGATAAGCTTCCGCCACCGCCTGTTTGCCTCCTTCATAGGGATCGGCCGCAACATAACGCGGTGTCACATCCGTGGTGACCGCAATGGCTTTTTGCGTGCCATGAACCCGCACCACTGCCGCATCACCTCCCGGACGCTGTACGGTATCGCCCATCACCATGTGATCATATTGTTCCCAAATCCACCGTTTGGACGAAAGATTGGGCGAACCCATCAGTTTTTTCAAAGTCTCCCCAATGGAAAGTCCATCAGGATGTTTGACGCGCTCACTATCAAAGGGAATGTTTTTTTCCGGCGGTTGTAATTTGAAAGGCCGATTGTATTCCGGCGCCTTTTCCGCCAATTGCGCCACGGGAATATCGGCTTCAATTTTTCCCTTGTGCCGAACGACCATTCGCCCCGTATCCGTGGTTTTACCAATGACGGCAAAATCAAGCTCCCATTTTGCAAAAATTTTCCGCGCCTTTTCTTCGGTGCCGGGTTTGAGAACCATCAACATGCGTTCTTGGCTCTCGCTGAGCATCATTTCATAAGCCGTCATGCCGGTTTCCCGTTGCGGCACCCGGTCAAGATCAAGCTCGATGCCAAGTCCCCCCTTATCGGCCATTTCCACCGATGATGAGGTCAGCCCCGCCGCTCCCATATCCTGAATGGCGATAATGGCATCTTCGGCCATCAGTTCCAGACAGGCTTCCAGCAACAGTTTTTCCGTAAAAGGATCCCCCACCTGAACGGTTGGACGTTTTTCTTCGGAATTGTCATCAAATTCCGCAGATGCCATGGTCGCCCCATGAATGCCATCGCGGCCGGTTTTGGAACCGACATAGATCACCGGATTGCCCACTCCAGAGGCGGCGGAATAAAAGATTTTGTCGCGCCGGGCCAGCCCGACACACATGGCATTGACCAGGATATTGCCATTATAGCCTTCGTCAAACTGACATTCGCCGGCAATGGTTGGCACCCCCATGCAATTGCCATAACTGCCGATGCCGGAAACCACTCCTGCCACCAAATGCCGGGTCTTGGGATGGCTCGGCGCACCAAAACGCAAGGCATTGAGATTGGCCACCGGCCGCGCCCCCATGGTAAAGACATCGCGCATAATGCCGCCAACTCCGGTCGCGGCCCCCTGAAAGGGCTCGATATAAGAGGGATGGTTATGGCTTTCCATTTTGAAGACACACACATCCCCATCTCCCAGATCGACAACACCGGCATTCTCCCCCGGTCCCTGGATCACCTGCGGTCCTTGTGTCGGCAATTTTTTCAGCCAGATTTTCGATGATTTATAAGAACAGTGCTCCGACCACATCACCGAGAAAATACCAAGTTCGGTAAAGCTTGGGGGGCGGCCCAAAATATCCAACAGGGTTTTATATTCATCCTCGGACAAGCCATGTTCCTTGACCATTTCTGGGGTTATCGTGAGCGTTTCGTTGTTCAAAGCAGCGTCCATATTGTTTGTGATCCTGGTTGACGACAAATCTTGAGAAATCTGTTTTCCCTGTTATGACAGCTCACCGCCGGTATTTCAAATGCTGATCCTGGTTTGCGGCCATTGCCGGGAAAAGTGCTCGGTATTGTGGTGATCAAAGGCATCTTCCAAGCGAAATTCAATGCCCTGTTCCTTTATCTTTTGCCCCCGCTTCACCCGCCTCTGAAAATAGAGAAATTCCCTCCCATTCATTAGAGCAAATAAGAGACTGCCTTCGTTAATGAATCGATCTTGACGCTGTTTTTCTATGAATATATGCTTTCAATTGAGGTTTCGAATTCATGCGTGTGATTTACACCATGATATTATGCTTAGCTATATCTTCATTATTCGAAAATAAATTTCGATAGCATTTTTCATGGATCAATGAGCTGGATTTCAAACTATACATTTCTTAATATATCCTAGGCTATCATCTACTTTTGCTGAACACGTTCTTATGTTCTAATAGAGATAAGAACCTAAACACAAAAAAGGGAAAAGACCATGCCAGCAAAAGACAATGACTATGAGAAAAT
>WGBT01000396.1 GCA_015494185.1 Hyphomicrobiales bacterium
TCGATGGAGCGGGCAATAAAGGCTCCAATGCCCCCGCCAAGCGCAAACCCGCCCAGCACATAGGCCCAGGCCTCCCCCTGCAAAGGCCAGGCAATGGCCAAGGTTGTGGCCACCGCAATGGCCATGCCCGCCATTCCCAAAAAGTTTCCCTGCCGCGAGGTTTCCGGCGACGACAGACCGCGCAAGGCGAGGATGAACAAAACGCCTGAAAGGAGATAGAGCAGGGCGACGATATTGGCCGACATCGCTTATTTGTCCTTTTTCTTATACATTGCCAGCATGCGCTGAGTGACCAGAAAACCACCAAAAATATTCACCGCCGCCATCACCAGGGCCAAAAAGCCAAACAGCTTGGCGCTGGTTGAATCAGCCGCAGAAATCTTGGCGGCAACATCACTGCCCGCCAAGGTCACAGCCAGCAAAGCTCCCACGACAATGACAGAGGAAATCGCGTTCGTCACCGACATCAATGGCGTATGCAAGGCCGGTGTCACGCTCCACACCACATAATAACCAACGAAAATCGCCAACACGAAAATCGCCAAACGGAACACAAATGGATCGGCTGCCTCACCGCCTGCAGCCAAAGCCGGTGTTAACGGCGTTAGCGCAAAGACCAATGCCATGATCAGCAGCGGCACGCCCCTGAAAACAAAGTTCAACATCGTTCAGCCTCCTGTTTTTCGCCGGTCAAACGCGGATGCACAATTTGCCCGTCCTTGGCCAGCAGCGTGCCGGAGATGGTTTCATCCTCATAGTCGATCACCAGATTACCGGTTTCCTTATCGATCATTTGCGCAACAAAGGCATAGAGATTGCGCGCATAAAGATTGGAGGCATTGACCGGTAATTCCCGGGCCAGTTGAATCTTGCCCATGATCGTGACCGGGCCCAGTTTGATGATTTTGCCCGGCTGGGTGCCTGCAACATTGCCCCCCCGTTCTGCGGCCAGATCAACAATAATGGCGCCCGGTTTCATGGATTTGACCATTTCTTCGGTGATCAGCCTCGGCGCCGGCCGGCCGGGAATGAGCGCCGTGGTAATGACGATGTCCTGGGATTTGATATGCTCGGCAACCAAAGCCGCCTGACGGCGTTTGTAATCTTCGCTCATTTCCTTGGCATAGCCGCCTGCGGTTTCGCCGCTCTCATCGGGATCCGCCTCGACCATGATGAATTTGCCGCCAAGACTTTCCACCTGTTCCTTGGTGGCAGCGCGCACATCGGTGGCACTGACCACCGCGCCAAGCCGCTTGGCGGTGGCAATTGCCTGCAACCCGGCGACCCCGACCCCCATCACAAAGACCTTGGCCGGGGGCACGGTCCCCGCTGCGGTCATCATCATCGGCATGGCACGGGTGAAGTGCGCCGCCGCATCGATAACCGCCTTATAGCCTGCAAGGTTTGATTGCGAAGACAGCACATCCATGCTCTGCGCCCGGGAAATCCGCGGCATGAATTCCATCGCAAAGGCGGTGACCCCGGTTGCCGCCACCGCCTCCAGAGCAGCCTTATCGTCATAAGGATTGAAAATCGCAGCAACCACGGCTCCTGCTTTCAGCTTGCCTAACCGATCCGCCTGGGGACGCTGCACGGCAAGCAGAATATCGGCCCCCTCAAGGGCGGCCTCCGCCGTCGCCGTCACGGTGGCACCGGCCTGTTGATATTCGGCATCAGAAATCAGCGACTTTTGCCCTGCCCCGGCCTCGATCCGGACATCGCAACCAAGCGCCTTGAATTTTTTCACCACCTCAGGGGTGATCGCAACACGTGTTTCATCGGCCTGCTCGGCCACAACGGCAATAATTGTCATATCCGATACCGGAATGCGTAGCCTTGCCCACAAAGCAAGCCCTTACGCCAATTAAAGGTTACTTTTTTAATTTCTGTCGATTTGTGAATTTTTAGCCTGCCAGAACGCAGCAATGGCAGCTGATGTTCATCAAAGCCGTGTTAAAGCAGAAAAACGGCCATTCCAATCAAAATCAACGCGACCAGGGTAATTGTCGCAATCACCAGCCGAACAAAACCCTTATAGGTTTTCTCACGGGCTGGATAATCCATCGATTCTTTCCCCTTTGAATAATCGATTACCATCGTCATCTCCTGCTTTTGTCCACTCGACCGCCCCCCATGCGAACCTGCTCGGTTTGGCAGCCCAGATTCGCCAGAATGGCCATGAATTCCATCATCTGTCTTAATCTGTCTTGGGTTATGAGCTCCTGCGCGGCAGACTAACGCAAAGCCAGTTTGCCGGGCAATGCCTGTCTGCGCTCGAAAAACGACACAGACATTAGGCATAATGCCGCACATAAAGTCCAGATCATGTAATCTGGTCCAATTTTCCCTTTCGCAGTACTGCATTGTGCAATGCATTGCAAGCATAACAGCAATGCTCTCTGGCCGGTTGCAGGCAGGTAACCACTTCATATACACTCTTGGCAACTTGGCAACTCTCACGATCGATCGTGAGCATGAGCAGGTTCAGCAGCCTCTTTGGTCAGGCGTTCGCTGTCTTGGACCTCGATGAAAAGCCTCGAATGAGAAACAACAATAATAAAACAGGAGGAGATCGAGATGTTGAATTGGCTCACGAAGCTATTGCGTCCAAGCCTATCCAACACCGCAGTACTGGCGGTTGTCTTGATGGTTCACCCCGTTCAGGCCGAACCCGAATTGGCTTCATCGGTTGATCCGTTTGAACTTCCCATTCACAAAACCACTTCGCTTGGTCTTTATTTGACCTCACAAGATGCCGCCCGGCATTTGGCGGCCGACAAAGACCGTTCGATTCTGTTCCTCGATGTTCGCTCTCGTGCCGAAGTCAATTTTCTGGGCCTGCCCGACCGGGTCGATGCCAATATTCCCAACATGCCCCTTGATCCGCGATTTGAACTCACCGCCAGTGGCAAGAGTTACAAACGTTATTGGAACCCGCATTTCGTCGAAGCGGTCAAACAGGTGGTCGCGGCACGCAAACTTGGCAAAGATCCTGTCATCTTTCTGATTTGCCGCTCGGGTAAAGGCAGTGCAATCGCCGCCAACCGGCTTGCCGATCATGGCTTCACCAAGGTTTACAGTATCGTCGATGGTTTTGAAGGCGATAAGGATGCACAAGGCAAGCGCACCGTCAATGGTTGGAAAAATGCCGGCCTGCCATGGTCTTATGGCATTGGCAAGGAACGCGCCTATCAGCCCCCGGCAAAGCCCAACGCCTGGTTTTATTATTAAACCACAATCCATTATATTGGATATCGGGCTTCTGTAATACCCTGTATTATCCAGAATTATTCAGAACGGCCGTTGCTGATTGCTCAAATCAGCCGCGGCCGCGATAGGGCGGCACGTTCTGATCGGGCAGCCAGAGATTTTTGGGGGCTTTACCGGTTTGCCAAAAAATATCGATTGGAATCCCGCCACGGGGATACCAGTACCCCCCGATGCGGATGAATTTGGGTTGCAGCAGATCGGCCAAATCCTTGCCAATGCGCACGGTGCAATCCTCATGAAAGCCGGCATGATTGCGAAACGCACCGAGATAGAGTTTCAAAGATTTCGACTCCACAAGCCAACGATCCGGCACATAATCAATCACCAAATGGGCAAAATCCGGCTGTCCTGTGACCGGGCACAAGGTGGTGAATTCGGGAACCGTGAAACGGGCCAAATAATCGCTGTCGGGATGGGGATTGGCCACCCGCTCCAACTGCGCCTCTTCGGGACTTTGCGGCAGGGGAGTGGTACGCCCCAATTGGGTCAACCCCGCAGACTTTGCCGCAGACTTTGTCTCAGATTTTCTCTCAAGGCCCCCGGCTTTGGCAGCATCATCACTCATATCACTCATGTCAGGCTCCCGGCTTTTGATTGGGCAAGGGCGCGCCTCGATAAATGCAACCTTCATGACAACTGTCCCGGGCCACCTCGATTTCCACAAGCCCTGGCAAAACCGTCTCAAGTTGTTGCCAAATCCAAATGGTGATATGCTCCAAAGTCGGCGTTTCCAACCCTTCAATCTCGTTCAGATAGCGGTGATCGAGCCGATCCTTCAATTTGGCCAGCGCCTGTTCGATATCGCCAAAATGAACAATCACTCCGGTGCCGGGATCCGGCTGGCCAGAAACCGCCACCCGCACCCGGAAAGAATGCCCATGAAGCCGGGCATTGGGGTGGCCTGCAGGCGCCTGGGGCAGATGATGTGCCGCCTCAAATGTAAATTCTTTATAGATCTGCATTGGTATAGATCTGTATTGGCCGTCGTTTAGGCAATTTTTCAGGCTTCGGGGCTAGATTTTGATCTTCTTTCCCCCGCTCTCTCAGGTTTTGGGAGATGGCTCAACCACGCGCTCATAAGCACCGGCCTGCCAATCCTCAAAGCCCTTGGCGCGAAGCTGACAGGCGGGACATTCGCCGCAGCCATAGCCCCAGGCAAACCGGGTGTTGCGCTCGCCGAGATAACAGCTATGGGTCTGTTCCAAAATAATCTCAATCAGTTGCTCACCGCCCAATTGATAGGCCAGTTCAAATGTCTGCGCCTTGTTCAGCCACATCAGCGGCGTCTCAACTTGAAAATCCTTGTCCATGCCAAGGCGGATGGCCTGGGCTTGGGCTTGTAAAGTCTCATGGCGGCAATCTGGATAGCCGGAATAATCGGTTTCACACATCCCCGCAACCAAAATAAGCAGGTCACGCCGATAGCCAAGCGCCGCCGCATAGGTCAGAAACAACAAATTGCGCCCTGGAACAAAGGTGTTCGGCAATCCCGAAGCGCTCAAGGCAATCTCCACCTCCCGGGTTAGCGCAGTTTCCGACAGCTCTGCCAAGGCCTCTAAATGATATTGATGATCCGCCCCAAGCCGTTTGCTCCAGTCTGGAAAGCCCGACCGAATGGCCGCCAAAACATTTTTGCGCGCCGTAAGCTCAACCCCATGGCGCTGACCATAAGAAAAGCCAATGGTTTCCACATGGGCAAATCGGGTCAACGCCCAAGCCAAGGCTGTCGTGGAATCCTGCCCCCCGGAAAACAGCACCAGCGCCCGCTTGTCTTCAACACCTTTTATGCCGGAGCTATCTGTCATTGACCGCTCATGCTTTCCGTATTCCTTTGAAAACTATAGGCAATTTTGGCGGCATATGGTGCATATGTATCAAGTGTATCAAGGTCAGGCAAACCATCCAAGACCGGAACAAGATTTAGGGCATCACCATGCCGCCGTTGACATGGATAGTTTGACCTGTGATGTAACGCGCCTCATCGCTGGCCAGAAACACCACGGTGGCGGCAATATCTTCAGGCTTGCCAAACACCCCAGCGGGAATCACTTTGGCAATGGCCTCGGTCTGCTTGCTGTTCAAAGCGTCCGTCATCGGGGTTTCGATAAAGCCCGGCGCAATGCAATTGGCGGTGATGCCGCGATTGGCCACCTCACGCGCCAGCGACTTGGTCATGCCGATCAAGCCGGCCTTGGTGGCGGCATAATTCCCCTGTCCCGGATTGCCAATAACCCCTGAAATCGAACTCATATTGATGATTCGCCCAAACCGCTGGCGCATCATATTGCGCAGCGCATCACGCATCAAAATGAAACTGGCGGTGAGGTTGACGGCAATCACATCATCCCATTCCTGATCCTTCATCCGCATGAACAGGTTGTCCTTGGTGATCCCGGCATTGTTGACCAAGATGTCAAGCTTCCCCAGAGCTTCTTCAGCCTGACCAATGAGCGCGCCGACGGCCTCGCGGTCGGCCAGATTGCAGGGCAGAACATGAACCCGCTCGCCCAGTTCCGAAGCCAGCTCTTGCAGCTTTTCGGTCCGGGTGCCGGAAATCGCCACCGCACAGCCTCTGGCATGGAGCTTGCGGGCAATCTCGCTGCCAATCCCGCCGGTCGCCCCGGTTACAAGAGCGCTCCTGCCCGTTAGATCAAACATTCGCTTCCTCCCCTCATCCACTGCCGCCTTGGCGACAGTTCCCCAGGCTGGACTTCAGCCCTATTATTCCTGTCTCTTATACACATCTGC
>WGBT01000397.1 GCA_015494185.1 Hyphomicrobiales bacterium
ATATGAGGATGAGAACGGATTTTGTCCAGAACCAACAAGCCAATCATTCTCGGTCAGACCAAATATAACTCCTTACAAAATGCGTGTTTGGCGAAAGTCTCGATTTTTTACAACTATGACCGCCTTTTTCTCGCTGCCAAAACTTTCCCCCGCGCAACAACGGCTTCGCGCCATCGGCTTGATGTGTGCGGCAATCGCCTGTTTTGCGGTCCTTGACACCACAGCCAAATATCTTGCCGATGAAGCTCGATTACCTGTCTCAGAAATCGTTTGGCTGCGTTTTCTGGCCCATGCGGGGTTTACCACGCTGCTGCTGTGGCCGATGCGTCCGGCTGAGCTTTACCGCTCGGCGCAACCTGGGTTGCAATGGTTGCGTGGCCTGTTGATGCTTGGCGCCACCGGTTTCAATTTCGCGGCACTCAAATATCTGCAACTCGACCAAACCATCACGGTGTTTTTCCTGGCCCCCTTGGTCATTGCCGCCCTTTCCGGACCACTCTTGGGAGAATGGTTGGACTGGCGGCGGCTGCTGGCAGTGCTGGCCGGATTTGGCGGCATTATATTGGTTTTCAGGCCCGGCTTTGGTGGCATTCATTGGGCGGTGATATTCTCATTGGGGGCGATGTTGAGCTATGCCCTTTACAATATCGTCACCCGCTATCTCGCCGCCCATGATCCTGACGAAGTCACGCAATTTCATACCCCGCTTGCAGGCATTTTGCTCACGGCTCCCATAGCCATTGCCGAATGGGTCTGGCCATCAGGGCTTTGGACATGGGGGCTGGTGGCGCTGATGGGGCTCACGGGCGGGCTTGGTCATTGGCTGTTGATCATCGCACACCGTCACGCACCGGCCCCGATTCTAGCCCCCTTCGGCTACACTGGCTTGTTTTACATGGTACTGCTCGGCTATCTGGTGTTCGGCGACATCCCCAGCCTATGGACACTTGCCGGAGGGCTGGTGATCATCGCCTCGGGGCTTTATCTCCTGTTCCAGGAACGTGCGGCCTGACATCCGCCCCCGCCGTGCAAATCTCACCTATCATGGGCGGGCAGCATCACCATCTTCCCCATAAGAATGACCGCTTCAGCGATAAACAGGCTGGCTGGGGGAGGGTTTCTTCTTCCAGGGGCGAACATAGCCACGGCGTTTGCGCTTGGCTTTGGTATCCACCTGTGGCAGCGCCTGCATCACCCGTTTGCGGGGAAAAGTGATGATGATTTCTGTCCCCTCGCGCAGTTTAGTCAGCAGATCGAAAGTGCCGCCATGCAAGCGTATCAGCCCCTGCACAATGGGCAGCCCCAGACCCGTGCCCCCTTCCGCGGATTGATGCGCCAGGGAACCTTGCCCGAAAGAGCTGAGCACCCGCGGCACCTCTTCTTCCGGAATACCAGGCCCAGAATCGCGCACACTCAAAAACTGCCCGCCATCACGCGAAACCCCAACGGCAATCCGTATAACTCCACCATGGGGGGTGAATTTGATCGCATTCGATAGCAAATTCAAACAGATTTGCCGGATTGCACGTTCATCAGCCCAGATCTGCTGCAGCGTCTCATCGATATCGAGCTTGATCTCAATCCCCTTGTTTTCCGCCCGAATTTTCACCAGCCGATAGCAATCCTCGACCACATCCGCCAACAAGACAGGTTCTTCTTTCAGCTCATAACGCCCTGCCTCGATCTTCGACATATCGAGAATGCCATTGATCAGCTCCAAAAGATGGGTCCCGCTATTATGAATATCAGCGGCATATTCCTTATAGACGGGCTGTGCATGGGGGCCCATCAATTCCTTGCGCATGACTTCCGAAAAACCGAGAATCGCATTGAGCGGCGTGCGCAGCTCATGGCTCATCGTTGCAAGGAAACGTGATTTCGCCGCATTGGCCGCCTCGGCCCGCCGCCGGGCCTCATCCGAGATTGCCTTGGCCTCTTCCAGCTCGGCAATCAGAGAATCTTTTTCCGCACGGTATTTCAACATATCCAACACCGCCGCATTCATGCGCCGCGCCAGATAGATGAAATAGACATAAACCCCAACCGCAAGCCCCGCCATCGCCCAGAAAAAGCTGTCCCCCGTAAAGAGCATGCCCACAACCAGGCAAATCATCGGCGGAAGGGTCCCGATCCGGATCA
The DNA here is from genome assembly GCA_015494185.1 of Hyphomicrobiales bacterium. Lineage (GTDB taxonomy): Bacteria > Pseudomonadota > Alphaproteobacteria > Rhizobiales > S144-35 > S144-35. The sequence continues at coordinate 2,140 of WGBT01000397.1, forward strand.
GCTGAAAATCCGACCCCGCAAACATCATCCGCATCGAGACGACAATCACCAAAATCGCAAATGTGAAAATATGCGCCACTGGTGAGGCCGCAGCAGCATTGATGAACAACAACCCGCCCCAGGCAAAACCATAAAAAAGCTCAGCCATCATCAACCGGTTGCGCCAACGGCCAATATTGACTTCAGAACGCGGCGTGTTGATCAATTTCCGGCACAGATAAAGCAAAATGGCCTTGGCCGACATCACCGCAAAGAGCCAGATCATGATGCTTGCCGTATCGGCCCAGGACATCGCGGCAATGGCGACAGCCAGTGAAATCACCGGTACCGTAAAGCCGGACAGCAGCTCACCATGGGCGAACATCAAAAGCGTTTCATATTCAAATTCCGGCTTTTCCTTTGCATTATGCGCAAACTTGTCACGAATGAGTTTGATGTTTTCCAAATGGTTCCGCTTGCCAGCCGCTTTGGCGGAACTGTGGCGGGGCTGTTGGTCAACGTGCGTCGCTGAGGCGCTTTCGCCTGCTTCCACTTCCGGCGTTGTGGCTAGACTGCTCATTCGCAGACAATCTCCAAGAAAAAAGTTGTGCCTGAAACGACAAATCTCGACTTTACTTGAGGTTCTGAATGACTTCCATTTTCTTTTGAAACAATCGTCCGAGAATGACTTTCACCCTCAAGTTACAAAAAGATAACCTAAAAGCAGTTTACTAACAACTTATTTATAACACACCTAAAAAACAGCTAATAATATGAAGTTTTCTATTATCTAAAAATTGTTTTGAGTTGATGATTACGATCTACATCCTGGAAGAAAGAAAAAGAAAATATGGGTGACGGATCAGGGGAGGAGAATTCTTTATGATGCAACGATCTGAGCAATATATTTATCAAACAAAACCGTAAGATCGCTTTGGCTGCGAACCAGTTCGGCCTGAAGATGATCGAAATCCGGCTGGTCTGCCGTCATGGCCAATAATTTTTTCAATCCGGCAGGCGCCTGATCAGGCTGCAGCGGGCCTTCGATACACAATGCCAAAATTTGCGTCAGATCATGATAAAGTGCTGCTATTTGCTTAAGGCGGGCAGCATCGTCACGGGGCAAAATCCCCGCTGCAGCCAAATGCTCCAGGGCTTGGCGAATATTACTGTCAAGAATTTCCGGATGATCGTGGGCATGGACAATCTGCAGATATTGAACGAGGAATTCCAGATCGATCAGCCCGCCCCGCACCTGTTTGATATCCCAAGGATTGGAACTGCCTTTTTCCTTGTAAACCCGCTCCCGCATGTCCCTTACATCCGCGGCAATCCGCGCCGCCTCACGGGGCTTGCTCAGCACTGCCGCAATGGTCGCCTCGATCTGCTGACGCAAAGGCTTGGGGCCACAAAGAACCCGGGCCCGCGTCAAAGCCAGATGCTCCCAGGTCCAAGCCTCATGATGTTGATAGGGAATGAAACTGGCAATTTTGGTCGCCAGCGGTCCCGACCGGCCCGAAGGGCGCAGCCGCATATCCACCTCATAAAGCCGCCCCTGGGCCGTTGGCGCTGAAAGTGCCGTGATCAGGCGTTGCGTCAACCGCTTGTAATAAACATCAGCGGCAAGCGGTTTGGCCCCATCAGACAGCGGCACCCCCTCGGCATGATCATAGATAATGATCAGATCAATGTCAGAAGCCGCCGACATCTCCCGTCCGCCAAGCTTTCCCATACCAATCACGGCAAAGCCCCCGCCGGGCACATGACCATGGGTTTTGACAAATTCGGCTTCAACCGCGCGTTTCATATGGCAGATGATTGTCTCGGCAATCATCGTGTAAGCTGGCGCGGCCTGTTCGGCATGCAGCACACCAGATAACAGACGCACGCCAATCAAAAACCCCTGTTCGCGCCCCGCAATCCGCGCCAGATCGAGCAGGTCTTCAAAATTGCGCGCCCCTGAAAGCCGCTCTGCCAACATCGCCTCGATCTCATCGACCTGAGGCATTTCGCCAAAAAAGGCGGGATCGAGCACCGCATCAAGCAAATTGGGACGGCGCGCCAATTCGCGGGCCAAACGTGGAGCTTGTCCCATGATATTCGCCAGCAGCCGCAACAATTCGGGATTGGCCCGTAATAAGGCAAACAATTGCACCCCGGCCGGCAAATGACGTAAAAACTGATCGAAAGCCGCTACTGCAAAGTCTGGATGGACTGTTTGACTTAAGGCAAGCAGCAAATGCGGCAACAGATCGTGCAAATCCTCGCGCGCCCGCTCTGAGCGCATCGCTGGAAACGCGCCGTTTTGCCAGCCCTTGATGAGGGCCGCGACGGATTTGGCATCATGAAAGCCCATGCGTTCGAGGGCTTCGCGCGATTCCGGCCCTGTCAAAGTTTGTGCCGTGATCCCCGCTGGCAGCACAGCCCCTGCCCTCTCCTCGGCGGGGCTTGGCATTTCCTCGAACAGCGCCGCATAATGGCGCTCAACGATGCGCATCTGCCGTAACAGCTCAGCTTCCAGTGCCGGCAGGTCTGCAAATCCTGCAAAACAGGCAAAAGCGGCAAGCCGCTCGTGATCCTGTGGCAGGCTATGGGTCTGCGCATCCTGCACCATTTGCAGCCGGTGTTCGATATGCCGCAAAAACCGATAGGCTTCAGCCAGTTCCCCGGCCGCCTGCTGTGAGATCCAACCGGCCTGCCAAAGGGCGAACAGCATGTCCACCGTCTTGCGTCCCTGTAACGCCTTGTTACGGCCGCCTGCAATCAACTGCTGAGTTTGAACGAAAAACTCAATTTCGCGAATCCCGCCCCGGCCAAGCTTGACATTGTGGCCCGGCACCGTGATCGTCCCATGGCCCTTGACCTCATGGACCCGCCGTTTCATGGCATGGATATCCCGGATCATGGCGTAATCGAGATATTTGCGCCAGATGAAGGGGGAGAGTTCGGCAAGAAACGTCTGCCCGGCTTCAAGATCACCGGCGATGGGACGGGCCTTGATCATCGCTGCCCGTTCCCAATTCTGCCCGACACTTTCATAATAGATCAAGGCCGCTTCGGTGGACAGCGCCACCTGGGTCGAGCCTGGATCGGGACGCAGGCGCAAATCGGTGCGGAACACATAGCCGTGTTTGGTGCGTTCCTGCAGCATCCGCACCAGCGTCTGTGTCAATTTGACGAAAAAGGGCTGCGACTCGATCCCAGGCGCAAGGCGAACCCGCTGCGGATCATAGAAAATGACAAGGTCGATATCGGAGGAATAATTCAGCTCCCCCGCCCCCAGCTTGCCCATCGCCAAAACGAAATAGCCCGCACTTGAAGCAGCCGTTCCATCATCGGCGATGATCTTGCCCGCCGCCGCGGCTTCGCGGAACAAGAAATCCACGGCTTGAGCAACACACAACTCGGCGGCATCTGTCAGCGCCTGCATCACCTCTTCGACGGTCAGCAGGCCAGCCAGGTCATAAAGGCCAAGGGAGAGAGCGAGGCGGCGCTTGAAAATGCGTAATATCCGCATCGCTGCCGATTGGCTTTCCGCCGCTGCCATTTGGTTTTCAAGCCCGGCCATCAAAGTCGCGGGATAGTGCTGGGGAGGGGTTTTGAGGATTGCGGCAAGATCATCAGGATGACGCTCGCAGAGCGCCCGGAGATAGGGAGAACCGTCAAAAATCGCCATCAGCGCGTCTTGCAGAGGGGCAGGCGGCCTCTCGAACCGATGAGTTTGCAAATAGGCCGCCACCGCCTGCCCGGCCGTTGTTGGATCACAAGCCAGTCCCGGCCACACCGCCCCCTTTTCACTGCGCGACGCTGTCATAAGCCTTCCCTCTTGAGCCCTTTGCTTGGCTCGAACCAAGCAAAAGCATAGAGCCGGGGACCATCGGCTGCAAGACGGCCCCAGTATATAAGGGAAGGTTTCCCCCCTCTCCTCACATCGCGAGAAAGAAAGTAACGGCCCGGAACTCACGTTAGGGTGAGACAACATGTCAGGTACGGCAAAGCGCTGTATGGCCGCTCCTTCACGCCGCCGCCCTAGCGGTCGAACGGATCGTTGGCATGGTCATGGCGGCGCTCAGAATCGCGGGAAGGCCAATAGCGGTCGGGATCCTCATAGGTTTCGGCATCAAGCACATCACGGCCTTCGAAATCCTGCCGATAGGCCCGCGGCCGCCGCCGGCCGTCATCATGATAGGCCCCCGCGATAAAACGCCGCTCCGTCCCCTCAAAGCCATGCCGAAAAACGCTGGTGATGACCACATAAACGAGACTGCCATCCCGCTTACGCATCGACACGACATCAGAAATCGCATAGTTGAAGGGACAGCCGCGGCTTTTCGGGATCCGTTTGTCGCGGTGTAACACCACAGCCCGCTCACCAGCACGGCGCACCCGCCAGACAAACCCCTTGGTCCGCCGTTCCGTGAAGCGGCGGCAAGCGGGTGATGGCAGGTCAAATTCCCGCAACGAAAACTCCAGCGGATTGCCAGCCTCAGGATCCCCGGTCATCATCGGCGACCGCAAGGCAACTTCGACCCGGTGGGGATTGGCGCTCAGCTCGGTGACCGGATTGGAGGCCAAAAGCCGCCCCTTGCGGAAAATATTGAGCCGCCGGCGCATGGCGCGGAACTTGCTGCGGGCCTTGTTGCGCGCAAGCTTGACCGAGGCATTTTCATTTTTCACCAATACCCGAAAGGGCGATCCCCTGACCCATTTGTTGCGCTGGGTGTCGATCACATAAATGTTTGAATAAGGAAAACCGGAGCCATCTTGGCGGCCATATTCTTCAAAGGCGAAATAATCGCCGCTGGGCGAAAAACCGATGATGTGTCTGTTGGCCAGATCACCAGCTGCAACCGTCTTTGCAAGCATGAACGCCATTGCGGCCAGAGCGATGATATTGAGCAGCAACGACCACCAATAAAATGGCCGGGATTGAAAACGCATAGCAGCACCCTTTGACAACCTGAAATACAATTCATTCGGTCTATACCGTCTGCCGTTGATTTTCGAGCCGGAAAATGACCCTAAAATGGCCAAGGTAAAACCGGTCAAATATTTAAGGCTCTTGGGATTAAGTTCAGCCCCATTCTCCACATAAGACAATCCCTACACAACCCAATGGTGTCCTCCAAGCCATCCTTTTGGCGCCATCGCCGCTCGCCTCATCCCCTCCCGGGTGAACGGCGATGGTTCTGGAAGGATGGCGGGCTATCCTTTTGGTGAAAAGGAAGCGAGCTTCCCCCCCTCCCGCAACAAGACAACAGGCTCTTTGGGGCTGGCTCAAATCCCTGAACTCTTAATACCACCGGCCCCTGACCTTCATTCATTCCTATACCGTTCAATCAACGCAAAAAGTTCAAAGGGATACGAGAAACGTCAGCGGTCAATAATAAAGACCGCCGGTATTACCAGCAAAAAAACAAGTTGCGTTCCGGCCAGAAGCCGGGTATTTACACGCAGAATATCGTTTCGTCTGGTTGAAGGCTGATCGGATCGTGCTTTCTCGCCCGCGTGTAGAAGTGAAGGGATGGTTAGGCCATCTTGTCAGGGGCTAAGCGTTTGAAGGGCTTAACAGCATCTTGAACCATGCTCATGTGATCCAGTGTCTTCACCGGGAAACCGTCGGCTTCGGGACCGGGCTTTGCACCAGACGGAAATATTTACAAACACAGAAAATACAGGAACCGAGAAATCTGCTCTTTCCCCTTGCCCCTGTGGTTTGGAAGGGTGGTTGGCTGTGACCGTCCGGAAATTGGCGCCGGGGGTGAGTTGGGTGCCGAAACGGATCATCGATCCAATCGGCCCCGGTTTGGCAGAGCATCGCGAACGGAGAAAGGCTGCATCGATCATGCCGCTATATGAACATGTCTTTATGTGCCGTCATGATATTTCCCAGGCACAGGTCGAAAACCATGTTGCGAATTTTCGCAAAATCATCGAGGAAGGTCAGGGAAAAGTCGGCAAGGTTGAGTATTGGGGGCTGAAAAATCTAGCCTACAAAATCAAGAAAAACCGCAAGGCCCACTACACCCTCATGAATATCGATGCCCCCCATGAAGCGGTTGCTGAAATGGAACGGCAAATGCGTTTGTCCGATGACATCTTGCGGTTCCTGACATTGCGTGTCGAGGCCCATGACGAAGACCCCTCGCCGATGATGCGTGCCGATCGCGATGACCGGCGGGGACGCCGTGGCGGCCGTGACCGAGCCCGTCCATCACGTGAACGTGATGAGACAACCGTTCCGGATGAAGGAACCGGCACTGAATAAAGATAACGGCCAAGGCTTTGCCCGTCAGGTTGGAGGGCCATTTTGACATTGATTAGTCTTGGTTTAAGCTGATAAGATAGTTAGATGTAAAAGTCTGAACTTGATCTGACAGGCAATGTCAGGTTTCATAACATCTTTTGGCCTGCGCCTGTCCTTACATTCCATGGTGAGACACTGGCATTTTCAGCTGGTTTGTCAAGGACGCTTTTAAGCGCCGCGAAGCGGTTACATCCTTGACAAACCAGCTGAAAATGCAAAACCGCTTACCATGGAATGCAAGGACGGATCTGACACTGTCAGTATGGTTTGAGTGTAGACTTCTACAACAAAGAACAGCACACATAAAACATCGAGAACGTAACATTATGACTGCCATCGAACAACTCCCCATACGCCGGCCGTTTCATCGCCGCCGCAAAACCTGTCCTTTTTCCGGCGAAAACGCCCCCAAGATCGACTATAAAGACGTTAAGCTGCTGCAACGTTTCATTTCCGAACGGGGCAAAATCGTTCCCAGCCGGATCACGGCCGTTTCCATGAAAAAACAACGGGAACTGGCCAAAGCGATCAAGCGGGCCCGCTTTCTCGGCCTGTTGCCCTATGTTATCAAGTAAGATGGGGCATTTATTGTGATTGCCTGTATCGAAGGCGAAAAACAAAGGTGGTAACGCCTGCGCCCATCTGGAAAGGCAGGTTTGTTGGGGGAGAGGCGGAAAGTGACAAAATTTTCCTTCTCTCACCTCTAACCCCCGGCCAAAGGGCCTGGAGCGGGACAGCAAGACATATGACAACTCTCATTAAATTCGGCCTGCTTTGGGGCCTTGCCGCAGCCGCAACGGTCATTCTTGCTGCTGTGATGTTTCAATCCGGCTATCCGGGCGCGGGATTGAGCCTATTTATGATGGGGCTGCTGCCAGTTTTTCTGGCAGGTCTTCGGTTTGGTCCCTATGCGGCTGGAATTGCTGGCTTATTCGCTGCGGTTTTGTTGGCTGTGGCGGGGTCGCTGGCTATCGGTTTGGGCTTTTTCTTCACCGCCGCCCTGCCCGGCTCTATCTTGACCTATCTTGCCGGCCTGCATCGCACCCATGAAGATGGCAAAGGCAATCACACCATTGAGTGGTATCCCGTTGGACACATCGTCGCCTGGTCCAGCCTCATCGCTGGCGGGGTCGCAACCCTTGGCATTTTCTCCATCGGCCTGACTGAGCGAAGTTATGTCGAAAACATCAAGCCGGTAATGGAACGTTTCCTACCGCCTCAGCCCCCCAAAACCGGCCAAACCACGCCACACCCTCCAAGCACAGCGACAGGCACATCGCCAACCGTAACCGCTCCCCAGCTCAATCTTGGAACGGTCAACCGGGATCAGGCGATGGAATTTCTACTTCGGGCCGGGATTCCCGCCTCGATGGCCATTGGCTGGTTGATCTCAGCCCTGTTCAATCTGTGGCTTGCCGCCAAAATCGTGCTCAGTACGGGGGGCTTGCAACGGCAATGGCAGGATCTGACACTCATTCACTATCCTCCCCTGTTTTCACTCGGCGTTGCGGCTTCCCTGCTTGGCACCATGTTGCCGGGCATGCCGGGCATTATCGCAGCCGCCTTTACCGGGGCCTTTTTCCTGGCCTATTTGCTGCTTGGCATGGCGGTCTTGCATGTGATCACACGCGGCATGACAGCACGCCCACTCATTCTTGGCGCGCTTTACTTTGCAGTGCTGTTTCTGCAAATCGGCATTTTTGTGGTCCTGCTAGGGCTGGCCGAACAAATCTTCAAGCTTCGAGCGCGGGCCCTGGCCTCCAATCCGCCACCGCACTAAAATGAACGGTCCGCCAGACCCAATTCAAACCAACATCACCCCAATGAAGGAGAAACATCATGGAAGTCATCTTGCTGGAACGCATTCCCAAACTTGGGCAAATGGGTGACATCGTCAATGTCAAGCCTGGCTATGCCCGTAATTTTCTGTTGCCTCAGGGCAAGGCTCTGCGGGCCACCAAAGCCAATAAGGAATTTTTTGAAAAACAGCGCGCACAGTTGGAAGCCCGCAATCTGGAAGCCCGAAAAGAAGCCGAAGCCGTTGCCGAAAAGCTCGAAGGGCAACAATTCGTTGCGATTCGTCAGGCGGGCGAATCCGGCCAGCTCTATGGCTCGGTCACAACCCGCGACATTGCTCAAGCGGTAACCGCTGGCGGCTTCTCGATCGAAAGACGTCAAGTCACCTTGAATCATCCCATCAAGATTCTGGGTCTTCACGAGGTCACCATTATTCTGCATCCTGAAGTTGAAGTGACCATCGTGATGAATGTCGCCCGTTCTGAAGATGAAGCCGAACGCCAGGCACGCGGCGAAGACGTCACCCAAATCACCAATGATGATTTAGACGAAGATAACGAGGCCATCGCCCCAGAAGACGTCTTTGAAGATCAGATCGTCGCAGAGGCGGCCCTGGAAGAGCTGGGCCATGAAATCAATGAGAACGAGCTGGCCGCTTCTGCTGAGACGGCTGAGCAAACCGATACTAATGACAGCGAAAATGACAAGGCTGCAAACAGCTAACGTGGCTTGACCTGACAGACAGTGTCTGGCCTGCCTGCACCATCAAGCCTACACCTGTCCTTACATTCCATGGTGAGCGTTTTGGCATTTTCAGCTGGTTTGTCAAGGATAAAACCGCTTTCGCGGCCGCCACAAGCGAATGTGGAGTGACGGGAGCCCCACACAGGCGACCGACGCACGACAGGGGCCTCAAACAAGCGAGCGTGGAGTGCCGCAGGCACGACAGGGGCCTCAAATGGCGGTCCTTGACAAATCAGCTGAAAATGCCAGTTGTCGACCATGGAATGAAAGGACAGATCAGACACTGTCTCAAGGGGTGAGTATCGGCTTTTACAAATAATGCTTGTTCCGCAAAACTGGCTCACGGTTTCCCCATCCCCCACAGTCAAGTTTTTTGATGAAGCGTGGATAACCTTTGTGGGTTATGGGCACAACCGGGGAAACGATCCCTGAAAACTTTAAGAGAGGATTTTCAAGGTGAACGAATCGCGGCAGATTTCAGTGCCATGAGCAGTTCAGACAATACCGCAAAGATCACGACTTTGCCCAGCGGTGTGGCAGACGAAAACAGTTTTCGCACCGTTCCCCATAACCTCGAGGCCGAACAGGCTCTGCTGGGGGCCATCCTGGTCAATAATGAAGCCTATGACCGGGTTTCAGGTTTCTTGAAAGATACCCATTTTTTCGATCCGCTGCATGGGCGCATCTATGCCGTAATCCAGCAATTCATGCAGGCCAACAAACAGGCCACCCCCATCACTCTGAAAACTTTTTTCGATTCTGAGCCGCCGATTGAGGGAATGACCATTCCGCAATATCTGGTCCGGCTAGCGGCTGAAGCAACTTCTGTGATCAACGCCCAGGATTACGGCCAAACGATTTATGACCTGTCCCAACGCCGTCAACTGATTGCGATTGGCGAGGATATGGTCAACCGGGCTTATGATTCCCCTGTTGACGAGCCGCCTTCCGTACAAATTGAGATCGCCGAGCAGCGGTTGTTTCAACTGGCGGAAACCGGCAAATATGGTCAGGGCTTTGAAAGTTTTGCTTCGGCCACCGCCACCGCCATAGAAATGGCTTCCAATGCCTATAAGCGGGCTGGGGGCCTGTCTGGCATTTCAACCGGGTTGCGCGATCTCGATGACCGCATGGGCGGGTTGCAAAATTCGGATTTGATCATCCTTGCCGGGCGGCCTTCCATGGGGAAAACCGCCCTTGCCACCAATATTGCCTTTAATATCGCCGCCCAATATCAAAGCGAAGAACAACCTGATGGAAGCCTCAAGACCATCAATGGAGGAATTGTTGGTTTTTTCTCCCTGGAAATGTCGGCGGAACAATTGGCGACGCGTATTTTGTCCGAACAAGCCGAAGTCAGTTCAGAGAAAATCCGCCGCGGCCTGATCGATGACAGTGAATTCAGCCGCCTTGTCAGCACCGCGCAAAAGCTGCAAAATCTGCCGCTTTATATCGACCAGACCGGTGGCATCACCATCGCACAGCTCGCCGCCCGGGCGCGGAAGCTCAAACGCCAAAAGGGGCTCGATGTGCTGATTGTCGACTATCTGCAGCTGCTTGGCGGCTCGAAAAAATCTGGCGACAACCGGGTTCAGGAAATCACCGAGATCACCACCGGGCTCAAAGCCTTGGCCAAGGAGCTCAACATTCCGATCATCGCCTTGTCGCAATTGTCGCGCCAGGTTGAACAGCGTGAAGACAAACGCCCGCAATTGTCGGACCTGCGCGAATCCGGCTCGATTGAACAGGATGCCGATGTGGTGATGTTCGTCTTCCGCGAAGAATATTATGTCGAACGTGCCCAGCCCAGGGAGGGGACGCCAGAACATGCCGAGTGGCAGGCCAAGATGGAAGAAGTCCATGGTATTGGTGAAGTGATCATCGGCAAACAGCGCCATGGCCCAACCGGCACGGTACGGCTGGCTTTCGCGGGCGAGTATACCCGCTTTTCCGATCTTGCCGACAACGATCACCTTCCCGAACAGACCTTTTAGATTTAATACCGGAGGTATTTTTCGTTGACCTTTCTATGCTTTCCGTGTCCCTTTGAAGATTTTACGTAAATTGAACCGTATACGAGTCAGAGGCAAGGGGCGACGGTATAATACCGGAGGCTGTATCATTACCGCTCATGCTTTCCAGCCTCTTTAAAGCTTTCTCAAAAGAGATCTGAATCAAGGCCGGGGGCTGGTATGACACACTTCCCCCAGCTCTTGTAACATCTCTCTCAGAGAGCCAGAGACCTTCTTAAGATTGACAGTCCGTGGATGGGGCTGAAGAGCCATCCTTTCGGAGCTGCCGTCGCTCGCCTCACCCAAACCGGGTGAGCGACGGCGGGTTCGGAAGGATGGCGGACCATCCTTTTGGTGAGCTTGAGCGAGCAGGCTTTGGG